>NZ_JBYTEO010000039.1:9892-60744 GCF_058791355.1 Pseudomonas sp. EB271-G4-1 | reverse complement strand
TCCGATTATGACTGACGGCCGCCAACAGCAAGGGGGAGCAAGCTCCCCCTTCGGTTTTTACCGGACACTAGTGACGCTCTGCGTGGGAATGCATCCCGTGACGCTCGGCGTCACCCTTGCACCCGACTCAAGCCTTGCGCCGAAAGCGGAACGCGGAGCATGGGAACGATCGGTGCGCAGGGCCCGCGGGCTAAAGCGAAAGCGTTATAGCGGCAAATGCCGACTCAACAACGCCCGCAATGCCGCCGGTTTCACTGGCTTGGCCAAATAATCCAACCCCGCAGCATGCACCTGGGCCACGGTCTCGGGGCGCCCGTCGGCGCTGATGACCACGCCGGGTACCGGCTCGCCCAGTCGGGTGCGCAGCCAGGCCATCAGTTCGGTCCCGGTTTCGCCATCGTCCAGGTGGTAATCCACCAGTGCCAATTGCGGACGCAGGCCATCGCTGAGCAGGGCCATGCATTCCTCGCGGTTACGCGCGGTCCAGACTTGGCAGCCCCAGCGGGTGAGCAGGCTGTTCATGCCGATCAGGATGCTGTCTTCATTGTCGATGCACAGTACCTGGGCGCCGCTGGGCAGTTTGCCATTGAGTTCGGTAGGCTGGGCCGGCAGCGCGGCTAGCGCGCGGGCCAGGGGGACGCTCACACTGAACACGCTGCCGCGTCCCGGCCACGAGCGCACGCGTAGCTTGTGCCCCAGCACGCGACATAATCCGTCGGCGATCGCCAGCCCCAGGCCAAGCCCTTTCTCGGCGCGGGTCTGATGGCTGTCGAGGCGTTTGAATTCTTCGAATATCACCTGTTGCTTGTCTTCCGGAATGCCTGGCCCACGGTCCCACACTTCAAGGCACACCTCACCCTGGCGACGGCGCACGCCCAGCAGCACCGGCCCCTTGGCATAGCGGAAAGCGTTGGTGAGGAAATTCTGCAGGATGCGGCGCAACAGCTTTATGTCGCTGTTGATGCGCAGCGAACTGCGCCTGACGCGAAATTCCAGGCCCTGGTCCCGCGCCAGCGCCTTGAACTCGGCACCCAGGGTGTCGAACAACTCATTGAGCGCGAACGGCTTGGCATCCGGGTTGATCTTGCCGTTTTCCAGGCGGGAAATGTCCAGCAAATCGCTGATCAGGTCTTCGGCCGATCGCAGCGAGCTGTCCAGGTGCTGGACCAGTTTTTGCGCCTCGGTGGACAAACCGTCGTCCTGGTGAGTCAGGGCGGCGGAAAACAGGCGCGCGGCGTTCAACGGTTGCATGAGGTCATGGCTGACCGCCGCCAGGAATCGGGTCTTCGACTGATTCGCGGCTTCGGCGGTGCCCTTGGCTTCGGTCAGGGCTACGTTGAGTTGCGACAGCTCGTGCGTGCGCTCCGCGACACGCTGTTCCAGGCCCTCATTGGCCTCGGTCAACGCCTGCTCGGCTTCGCGGAACGCCGTGATGTCGGTGAAACTCATGACGAAGCCGCCGCCGGGCATCGGGTTGCCGATCAGTTCAATCACCCGGCCATTGGGGAACAGCCGTTCGGACGTGTGCGCCCGACCTTGGCGCATCCAGTGCAGGCGACGCGCGACGTGCACTTCCGCTTCACCGGGGCCGCACAAGCCGCGCTCGGCGTTGTAGCGGATGATGTCGGCAATCGGCCGGCCGACGCTGATCAGGCCATCCGGGTAGTTGAACAGCTCCAGGTAGCGGCGGTTCCAGGCCACCAGCTTCAGCGACTGGTCGACCACGCTGATGCCCTGGGTGATGTTCTCGATCGCGCCTTGCAGCAGCGCGCGGTTGAATTGCAGGACTTCGGAAGCCTCGTCGGCGATGCGCACGACGTCTTCGAGTTGCATTTCACGGCCTTCAATGGCGGCTTTTACCACCGCACGCGTCGATGAAGCACCCAGCACACCCGCGAGCAATCGTTCGGTGTGGGCGATCCACTCACCATCGGCGTTCTGGTTCGGATTGAAGCCCTTGCCCTGGCGGTAGGCAAAACGAATGAAGCTCTGCCGCGCGCGTTCTTCACCGACGAAGCGCGCGGCCAGTTGCAGCAGATCGTCGATCTGTACCGCGAGCATCGAGCGGGCGCTGGGTCGGGCACTGATTTCCTGGCCGATGAAGCGCCCGGCCTGCCAGTGCTCCGACACGCGGGTGCGCGACAACACCGAGACCCAGGCGAACAGCGTGAAGTTGCCCGCCAGCGACAGCACCACGCCTTGGGTCAGCGGGGTGATTGGCAGATTCAATGGATTGCTGTGCAGCCAGGCCAGACCCGGAAAACTGTTCAGGGATAAACCCAGGCTATGGGCGGCAATCGGCAGGACCAGTGTGTAGAACCACAGGAATGTACCGGCGGCGAGTCCGGCAAATACGCCGCGGCGGTTCGCCTGTTTCCAGTACAGCGCGCCGAGCATCGCCGGTGCCAGTTGCGTCACGGCGGCGAAGGCGATCTGGCCGATGGTCGCCAGGCTGGCGGTCGATCCCAGCAGTCGATAACTGACGTAGGCCAGCAGCAGGATGACCACGATGGTCACGCGGCGCACCGACAGCATCCACTGGCGAAAAACCTCGAATGGGCGCTCGGCATTGTTGCGGCGCAGCAGCCAGGGCAGCAGCATGTCGTTGGAGACCATGGTCGACAGCGCCACGCTGGCCACGATCACCATGCCCGTGGCCGCCGATGCGCCGCCGATAAAGGCCAGCAGCGCCAGGGCAGGATGAGCCTGGGCCAGCGGCAGGCTGATGACAAAGGAGTCCGGCAGCACGGAGCTGGGCAGCAGCATCTGGCCCGCCAGCGCGATCGGCACGACAAACAAGGCCGCCAGGGCCAGGTAGGCCGGGAACACCCATTTGGCCAGGCGCAGATCCTGCGGGTCGATGTTCTCGACCACGGTCACGTGAAACTGCCGCGGCAGGCAGATGATCGCCATCATCGCCACGCCGGTCTGCACCACCATCGATGGCCAGTTGATGGTCTCCTTCCAGTATTCCTCCAGGCGCGGGGCGAGCATGGCCTGGTCGAACAGGTCATCGAAACCGTCGTAGAGGCCGAAAGTCACGTAGGCGCCCACCGCCAGGAAAGCGAACAGCTTGACCAGCGACTCGAACGCAATCGCCAATACCATGCCGCGGTGGTGTTCCGTGGCATCGAGGTTGCGCGTGCCGAAGACGATGGTGAACAGCGCCAGTACGAGGGACACCACCAGCGCAGTGTCTTGCGCGCGAACCCCCATGGCATCGGCGCCGGCACCGATCAGCAGGTTCACACCGAGCACGATGCCCTTGAGCTGCAGTGCGATGTAGGGCAGCACGCCGACCAGGCAGATCAGCGCCACCACCACCGCCAAGGACTGCGATTTGCCGTAGCGGGCGGCAATGAAGTCGGCAATCGAGGTGATGTTCTCCTGCTTGCTGATCATCACCATTTTTTGCAGGACCCACGGCGCACCGAGCAACAACAGGATCGGCCCGAGGTAGATCGGCAGGAAGGACCAGAGCTGCTCGGCCGCCTGGCCCACCGCACCGAAGAAGGTCCAGCTGGTGCAGTAGACCGCCAGCGACAGGCTGTACACCCAGGCCCGCATCCGCGGCGGCAGGGGCGCGCTGCGACGGTCGCCGTAGAAGGCGATGGCGAACATGATGGCCATATAGGCCAGGGCGACGACGGCAATCAGCCCGCTGGACAGCGACATGGGAACTCCAGGCAACCAAAGACACCCGGGCCTCCCGCCCGGACAGACAGTCTCGCACGATGGCCGGGGTTAGTCAGTGTCGACCAAGGTCGTGGCGTGGCGGGGTGTCGCAGGGTTGTGGGCTGTCAGATCTTTGGTGTCTGTGCGGTCCTCGTTCGCGAGCAAGCCCGCTCCCACATTTAATCCGTGTACGACGCAGATCCAATGTGGGAGCGAGCCTGCTCGCGAAGGCGGTCTTACTGATTCAACGCAATCTCGATCAACCGATGCAACTCCTCACTCTCCAGTGGCGCCTCGGAAAACAGGATACGAAACACAATGGGTGCCGCGACCATATTGATCAGCCGGTCGACGCCAGGCTTGGGCTGATCCGGGTAGCGATCCAGAATCACCTGCAATTGCCCGCCAATGATCGTCGCGCAATAGCTCGGTTTCAGGCTCGATTGCACGTCGCGCAGCATGTTCCGACCGGGCGCGGAGCTCATCTCGTCCAGGTACTGATCCGCCCAGGCTCGCACATCACCCAGCAGGCTGCCGGTATTGGCCGACTCGGTTTCCGGTCGCATGCGGGCCAGGGCGACGTCCGCCAGCAGCGCCGACAGGTCTCCCCAGCGCCGATAAATGGTCGAAGGCGTGACCCCCGCGCGCGCGGCAATTTGCGGCACGGTGACGCTGGCGCGGTCTTGCTCTTCAAGCAGTTCGCGCACGGCGGTGTGGATCGATTCCTGAACCCGGGCGCTGCGGCCGCCGGGGCGTAGAGTGGGCGCTGTCATTGCAAATGTCCTGTTTTACGGGGCTCTGTAGGGCCATGCCGGACCTTAACACAAAGAATTTGCTTTAAGCGCCAGCCGGTAGCACACTCCGCAAAAGCAAACAATTAGCTTTTGCGGAGCGTGTCCATGCCCAATTCCCATCCGAACCGTGCCAGCCTGTGGTTCCTGGCTATCACCTTGCTCAGTTTCCTGGCGGCTTCCACGGCGCCGACGCCGTTGTATCACTTGTATCAGGAGCAGCTGCAGTTTTCCGCTGCCATGCTCACCCTGATTTTCGGCGTGTATGCCCTTAGCCTGCTGGCTGCGTTGTTGACGGTGGGTTCGCTCTCGGACTACCTGGGGCGCAAGCCGGTGATTTTCACGGCTGTCGTGCTGAACGGCGTGGCGATGCTGCTGTTTATCTACGCCGATAGCGTTGCCTGGCTGATCGGTGCCCGGGTGCTGCAAGGTTTTGCCACCGGCATGGCGACCGCCGTGCTCAGTGCCACCTTGCTGGATGTCGATCGCCAGCAAGGGCCGCTGATCAATAGCGTTGCGCCCTTGCTCGGCATGGCCATGGGCGGCATGGGCTGTGGCCTGCTGGCGGAGTTCGCCCCCGCGCCCCTGCAATTGACTTACTGGCTGCTGCTCGCCCTGTTTGCGCTGCAGGCGGTGTATGTCTGGCGTTTGCCGGAAAGCGTATCGCCACAGGCCGGGGCCTGGGCATCGTTGCGCCCGACCCTGCATGTGCCCGTACAAGCACGCTCGACCCTGTGGCGGGTATTGCCGCTCAATGTGGCGACTTGGGCGCTTGGCGGTTTTTACGCATCATTGGCGCCGTCGCTGGTGCGTACGGCCACCGGTTCGACCTCGAACCTGATCGGCGGAGCAACGGTCGCGGCGTTGACATTGACCGGTGCCGCGATGATTTTCACCCTGCGCAACCAACCCGCGGGCAAAGCGCTGCAGCTGGGCACAAGTTTACTGCCGGCGGGTATCGTGCTGATCCTGTTGGGCGTGCACGGCGCGAGTCTGCCACTGTTTTTCCTTGGCACCCTGGTGGCCGGCTGTGGCTTCGGCGCCGGTTTCTTGGGTGCTGTACGCAGTCTGGTGCCCTTGGCCTTGCCCCATGAGCGGGCGGGATTGATGTCGGCGTATTACGTGCTCAGTTACCTGGCGTTCTGCCTGCCGTCGTTCCTGGCCGGAAACCTGACGCATACGTTCGGCCTGGTGGCGACTGCCGATGGCTATGGGGCGGGGCTAATTATTCTCGCTGTCGGCGCCTTGCTGATGTTGTGGCGGCAGCGCACAGGCCGGGCGTGTGTTGCGGGCGAATGATTTTATATCTGCAAAATAGATAACAGTTAGAGATATTACCCGTTATATAGATATTCTATCTGGATCTAAGATGGACTCCACCTCACGAGAGGACAGGAGTTCGCCATGACATGCCCCAATACCCTCAATCCCGGAATCAAACCGTTCAGCCATTTGCAGCACCCGCGCGAAGTCATCCGCCAGTTCACCCCTAACTGGTTCGCCGCCACCATGGGCACCGGGGTGCTGGCCTTGGCGTTGATGCAATTGCCCGTTGCCAGTCCAGTGCTGCACGCCATTGCCGAAACCCTTTGGTTGTTCAACATCTTTCTATTCCTGTTGTTCACGGTGCTGTACGCGGCACGCTGGGTGCTGTTTTTCGATGAGGCGCGGCGGATTTTCGGCCACTCCACGGTTTCGATGTTTTTCGGCACGATCCCCATGAGCCTGGCGACCATCATCAATGGCTTTGTAGTCTTCGGCTTGCCGCGCTGGGGCGAGGGTGTGATTCACCTGGCAGAGGCCTTGTGGTGGCTGGACGTGGCGATGTCCGTGGCGTGCGGGGTGCTGATTCCCTTCCTGATGTTCACTCGCCAGGAGCACAGCATCGATCAGATGACCGCTGTATGGCTGCTGCCGGTCGTGGCAGCGGAAGTCGCGGCCGCCAGCGGTGGCTTGCTGGCGCCACACCTGGCCGATGCGCATGGGCAACTGGTGATGCTGGTGACCAGCTACGTGCTCTGGGCATTTTCCCTGCCGGTGGCGTTCAGCATCCTGACGATTTTGCTGCTGCGCATGGCGCTGCATAAACTGCCCCACGAAAACATGGCGGCTTCGAGTTGGCTGGCGCTCGGGCCGATCGGTACCGGTGCACTGGGCATGTTGCTGTTGGGCGCCGATGCGCCGGCAATTTTTGCCGCCAACGGTTTATCGGGTGTCGGTGAAATTGCCGCGGGGCTGGGCCTGGTCGCCGGGGTCACCCTGTGGGGATTTGGCCTGTGGTGGATGCTGATGGCGGTGCTGATTACCTTGCGTTATCTGCGCGCCGGCATTCCTTTCAATCTCGGCTGGTGGGGTTTCACCTTTCCGTTGGGCGTCTATTCTCTGGCAACGTTGAAACTGGCCAGCACGCTGCACCTGGTGTTTTTCAATGTCTTTGGTTGTGTGCTGGTGAGCCTGCTGATCGTGATGTGGCTGATCGTCGCCAAGCGTACGGTGCAAGGCGCCTGGCGCGGCGAATTGTTTGTCTCGCCGTGCATTGCAGGATTAAAGAAATAACCGGCAAAGATTAGGTAATGTGTGGCCTGGATCGACGTGCGACATTCCAATGACGGTATCCACGCCATTCGTTACCCACTCACAAGCTTCAGGGACACATGGAAGATGAGTCACCCTTCACAGTTCACCTTGCTGCGCACCCGGCGTTTCCTGCCGTTCTTCGTGACCCAGTCCCTCGGGGCGTTCAACGACAACATCTTCAAGCAGTCGTTGATCCTCGCCATCTTGTACAAGTTGTCGATCGAAGGCGACCGTTCGATCTGGGTCAACCTGTGTGCGCTGCTGTTCATCCTGCCGTTTTTCCTGTTTTCGGCGCTGGCCGGGCAGTTCGGCGAGAAGTTCGCCAAGGATGCGCTGATCCGCCTGATCAAGCTGGGGGAAATCGTCATCATGGCGGTGGGGGCGGTGGGCTTCCTGTTCGATCACCTGTCGTTGATGTTGCTGGCCCTGTTCGCCATGGGCACGCACTCGGCGCTGTTCGGGCCGGTGAAGTACTCGATCCTGCCCCAGGCCCTGCATGAAGACGAACTGGTGGGTGGCAACGGCCTGGTGGAAATGGGCACCTTCCTGGCCATTCTCGCCGGGACCATCGGCGCCGGCATCATGATGTCGTCCAGTCATTACGCGCCGGTGGTTTCCACCGCGATCATCGCTATCGCCGTGCTCGGCTACCTGGCCAGTCGCGGTATTCCGAGGGCCGCGGCGGCCTCGCCGGAAATGCGCCTGAACTGGAACATCTTCAGTCAGTCCTGGGCCACCCTGAAGCTGGGCCTGGGGCAGATGCCGGCGGTATCGCGTTCGATCGTCGGCAACTCATGGTTCTGGTTTGTCGGGGCGATCTACCTGACGCAGATCCCGGCCTATGCCAAGGAATGGATGCACGGTGACGAAACCGTCGTGACCTTGATCCTGACGGTGTTCTCGGTCGGCATTGCCGTGGGCTCGATGCTTTGCGAAAAACTCTCCGGGCGCAAAATCGAAATCGGCCTGGTGCCGTTCGGCTCATTCGGGTTGACGGTGTTTGGCTTGTTGCTGTGGTGGCATTCCGGCGGGATTCCCGACAGCGCCGTGGGTCATGGCTGGCTCGAGATCCTTGGTTTCGGCCACGCCTGGCTTGTATTGCTCGACATCCTCGGCCTGGGCGTGTTCGGCGGTTTCTACATCGTGCCGCTGTATGCCCTGATCCAGTCGCGCACCGCCGAGAACGAACGGGCCCGGGTGATCGCCGCCAACAATATTCTCAACGCGCTGTTCATGGTGGTGTCGGCGATCGTCTCGATCATCCTGCTGAGCCTGGTCAAGCTGTCGATCCCGCAGTTGTTCCTGGTGGTGTCGTTGCTCAACATCGGCGTCAACGCCTACATCTTCAGGATCGTTCCCGAGTTCACCATGCGTTTCATGATCTGGCTGCTCAGCCATTCGATGTACCGCGTAGAGCATCGCAACCTCGACATGATTCCCGATGAGGGGGCGGCGTTGCTGGTGTGCAATCATGTGTCGTTCGTCGATGCCTTGCTGATTGGCGGTGCGGTGCGTCGACCGATCCGCTTCGTGATGTACTACAAGATCTATAACTTGCCGGTGCTCAATTTCATCTTTCGCACCGCGGGGACGATTCCGATCGCGGGTCGTCACGAAGACATCCAGATCTACAAAAAAGCCTTCACGCGCATCGCGAAATACCTGAAGGACGGAGAGTTGGTGTGCATCTTTCCCGAGGGCAAATTGACCACCGATGGCGAGATCAACGAGTTCAAGGGTGGGCTCACGCGCATTCTCGAAGAAACTCCGGTGCCGGTCATTCCCTTGGCGTTGCAGGGGTTGTGGGGCAGTTTCTTCAGCCGCGATCCGGGCAAGGGGCTGTTTCGCCGGTTGTGGTCGCGGGTGACGCTGGTGGCGGGGCCGATGGTGGCCGTTGAAGCGGCGCAGCCGGCCAGGTTGCAGGCGATGGTGGGTGAGTTGCGTGGGGCGGTGCGCTGAATCCTGATAACAAACCCTGTGGGAGCTGGCTTGTCGGGTCGCCGCATTGCAGCGATGGCGGCCTGACAGCCGACCTATTGTTTGTTGACGGAGTACATATCCATTTCTGCGGTAACGGCCACCTAGGGTTTCGCTCTTACAGCGAGTCACTTGGAAAAACGGAACGCCGCCCGGCCCTAAGTAACCAAGGGCTCTTGCCCCTGGCGTTCGGTGCCTCGCTAAGGCTCGGCATACCCTCGCTCCGGTCCTGCTCCGTGGGTCGCCGCGATGGGCCATCCTTGGCCCAGCGCGGCTAAACCGGCATCCTTGCCGGTTTACCCACTGCGCAGAACCGGAACGAAGCCTCTCGATGGGGCAAGAAAATCAAAAGCCAAAGCAGAGCAAAAGCCAAAGCGAGGCGGCCTTAAAGCCGACATGATTTAGCGGTTGTACTCATCCCCCCTGTAGGAGCGAGCCTGCTCGCGATGGACTTCCAGGCAATGCGTTCATCCAGACAGGGCGCGTTATCGTTGACGTCCATCGCGAGCAAGCATCGCTCCTACAGGGGTACGTGCTCACTTGAAATCAGGTCGTCTTTAAGGCCGCCTCGCTTTGGCTTTAGATTTTGGGCGCCCCGTAAACCACGATGGCCGAACGCAGGCATTGCGCAGCGGGTAAACCGGCAGGACGCCGGTTTAGCCGCGCTGGGCCAGGGATGGCCCATCGCGGCGACCCACGGAGCAATGCCTTCGTTCTGGCATGCCGAGCCTTAGCGAGGCACCGAGTGGTGGGGCAAGAGCGTTTGCTTACTTTGCGCCGGTCGGCGCTCCGCTTTTCAAAGTGACCCGCTGTAAAAGCGGAACCCTAGGTGGTCGTTACCGCAGCAATGGATATGTACTCAGACAACAATCTCCACAGGCTTTGACGCGGAATGGATCAACGTCGGTAGAGGCGTCGCTGGAGGTAGTCACAGATTGACGGACAGGCTCAGGGCGTGAGGAGGGCAAAAAAATCAAACGCCAAATCAAAAGCATGCGCGAGGCGGCCTACCGTCCGGCCTGATCGGGAGCCGTACGCATTACCCACTGTACCGGAATATCACCCCGCCATCGTCAAGCGGTTACGCCCCTCGCGCTTGGCGACGTACAGCGCGCTGTCGGCCCTGCGCAACAGGCTCTCGGCGGATTCGCCGGGCAGCAGGGTCGAGCAGCCGAGGCTGACGGTCAGCTCCACCGTGTGGCCATCGGCTGGATAATCCTCGGCCTGCGCTGCACACCGCAGGCGTTCGCCGACCAGGGCTGCCGCTTCCCGGCTGGTGTTGGATAACAAGATCAGGAACTCTTCGCCACCGTAGCGAAACACCATGTCGACGTTGCGCAGCTGATTCTTGATCGAGGCGGCCACCGCCTTGAGCACGTCATCACCGGCGCTGTGGCCATGGGTGTCGTTGACCCGCTTGAAGTGATCGATGTCCAGCATCAACAGCGACAGGGGCTGCATATGACGTCGCGCCAGCTCGATTTCCCGCTGCAGCGTCTGGTCCATGGCGATGCGATTGCCGGTGTCGGTCAGTGGGTCACGCAATGCACTTTGGGTGGCGGCGCGGTACAGCAGGGTATTGCGCATAGGGTAGAGCAACGCGGCCAGCAGAGACTCGAGGTTGGCCTGTTCCTGTTCGCTGAAGCGCTGGTTGCGGCGAAAGATCAGTTCGCCCAGGTGCTCGCCTTCGTGGCTCAGGCTGTAGCTGATCGAGTGGTGGCCCCGCTGGCCGAATTCCAGGCGCAAGTCACTGCTCTTGTGCTGGTAGATCAAAGCATCAAGGGGGACCAGTCGCTGGATTTCGCGGTAGAACAGCCCGAGTATGCGTTGCGGCTCAAGGCTGGTTTGCAGCTGCAGGTTCAATTGCTGGCGCAGCTGCGCAAGGCTGACGGGCCTCTCCAGAATCGGTGGCTGCTGACCAAAGCCCAGGCGTTGCAATTTGGCGCTGTCAAAGTCAATTGCGTTGGTCTGGGAAGGTGGTTTCATATGGCGTGCGCCTTTGAGCAGTAAGGCTGTCTTACAAGCTGGGTGCGAGCGCCTCTTGGCTACGCGTCATACTGGTCCGTCAGTCCCTTAGGACATTTCGTACAAGCTTAATCTGCTTTATCGCAGATTAGTAATCGGCAATTTGGTCTTGCGCACTCTGCTTTCCCACGGCCTGTTCAAGCAAATGCTGAGCGAAAGTCGTGCCAATAGGCTGAATTGTATTAAATACCGTTACCAATCAATAGGTTGATAAGCGATAAAGGTGGCGAAGGGAACTGCGCGACGGTTGTTTGACTGAAAGCATGTTCTAACGGGCATGCCGCGTCGGGAAGCCGACGCGGCACAAAAGCGACAGACGGTATTACTGGGCGTTGAATGCCTGGCCGTTGATTCCGGTGCTGTCCGGGCCCATCAGGTAGAGGTAGACCGGCATGATCTCCTCAGGCGTTGGGTTGTTCAGCGGGTTTTCGCCCGGATACGCCTGGGCGCGCATGCTGGTGCGAGTGGCCCCTGGGTTGATGCTGTTGGAGCGGACCGGCGCCACGCCGTCGACTTCGTCGGCCAGCGTTTGCATAAGGCCTTCGGTGGCGAATTTCGAGACACCGTAGGCGCCCCAATACGCGCGACCCTTGCGCCCGACGCTGCTGGAGGTGAACACGACCGAGGCGTCCTGGGACAGCTTGAGCAGTGGCAACAGGGTACTGGTCAACATGAACATGGCGTTGACATTGACCTGCATGACGCGCATGAAATTTTCCCCGGACAGCTGTTCGATCGGGGTGCGCGGGCCGATGATCGATGCGTTGTGCAGCAAGCCATCCAGATGGCCGAATTCGCTCTCGATCATCGCCGCCAGCTCATCGTATTGATGGGGCAGGGCGGTCTCGAGGTTGAACGGGATCACGGCCGGTTGCGGATGGCCGGCGGCTTCGATCTCGTCGTAGACCTGGGTCAGGTTGGCTTCGGTCTTGCCCAGCAACAGGACGGTGGCGCCATGGGCGGCATAGGTTTTGGCGGCGGCAGCGCCAATGCCGCGACCGGCACCGGTGACCAGGATGACCCGGCCTTTGAGCAGATCGGGGCGGGCGGAATAATCAAACATGAAAAAACCCTCTACATAATCCATCAATAGAGCTGAAAAGATCGCAGCCTGCGGCAGCTCCTACAGGATGCACATCGATCCCCTGTAGGAGCTGCCGAAGGCTGCGATCTTTTGACGTTAATCAGCAGCCACATAGGGCGCTATCAAGCACCTTGCGCAACTCCAGCGGATGATCGACCACCACATCCGCCCCCCAATGCCGCGGATTATCGTCCGGGTGGATGTAGCCGAACGTGACGGCGGCCGTCCGGGTGCCGGCATCACGCCCGGATTCGATATCGCGCAGGTCATCGCCCACGAACAGCACGCTGGCCGGATCGAGGTCGAGCATCTTGCAGGCGAGGATCAACGGCTCCGGGTCCGGCTTGCTGTTCTTCACGTGATCCGGGCAAATCAGCAGGGCCGAACGCTCGGCCAGCCCCAGCTGCTGCATGATCGGCTCGGCGAAACGCAGCGGCTTGTTGGTGACCACGCCCCAGATCAGGTTGGCCTTCTCGATATCGGCCAGCAGTTCGCCCATGCCGTCAAACAGTTTGCTGTGAACCGCGCAACCCACCAGGTAACGCTCGAGGAACTCCAGGCGCAATGCCTCGAAACCCGGGGACTCCGGGTCCATGGAGAAGGTCACTGCGACCATCGCCTTGGCACCGCCGGAGATTTCATCGCGGATGTGCTTGTCGTTGATCGGCGGCAAGCCGCGGTCGGCACGCATCGCCTGGCAAATCGCAATGAAGTCCGGCGCGGTGTCGAGCAGGGTGCCGTCCATGTCGAAAAGAACTGCTCTGATACGCATCGGCTTACTCCTCGCGCAGGGTCTGGATCATGTAGTTGACGTCCACGTCGGACGCCAGTTTGTAATGCTTGGTCAGCGGGTTGTAGGTCAGGCCAATGATGTCCTTGACGGTCAGGCCGGCCATGCGGCTCCAGGCACCTAGCTCGGAAGGACGGATGAATTTCTTGAAGTCATGGGTGCCGCGTGGCAACAGCTTCATGATGTATTCGGCGCCAACGATGGCGAACAGGTACGCCTTCGGGTTGCGGTTGATGGTGGAGAAGAACACCTGGCCGCCCGGCTTGACCATGCGGAAACAAGCGCGAATCACCGAGGATGGGTCCGGTACGTGCTCGAGCATTTCCAGGCAGGTCACCACGTCGAACTGTTCAGGCATTTCCTCGGCCAGGGCCTCGGCGGTGATCTGCCGGTATTCGACGTTCACGCCCGATTCCAGCTGATGCAGTTGTGCCACCGCCAGTGGCGCTTCGCCCATGTCGATACCGGTCACGGTCGCGCCGCGCTGGGCCATGGCTTCACTGAGGATGCCGCCGCCGCAACCGACGTCGAGGACCTTCTTGCCGGCCAGGTTGACGCGTTCGTCAATCCAGTTCACGCGCAACGGATTGATGTCATGAAGCGGTTTGAATTCGCTCTCGCGGTCCCACCAGCGATGGGCCAGGGCTTCGAATTTGGCGATTTCGGCGTAGTCGACGTTGCTCATGGTTTAAGTCCTCTAAAACTTGAAAAATCCTGTAGCCCCGGTGTTGAGTCCGGGGAGGCTTACGATTCTTTGCGGCCGCTGATGCGCTGGCCCCAGGCCTTGGCGGTGGCGACGAGTTGTTGTTCATCCATGCGTGTCAGGCGGCGGTCGTCGAGCAGTTGCTTGCCCGCGACCCAAAGGTGTTTCACGCAATCGCGGCCTGACGCATATATAAGCTGCGATACCGGGTCATAGACCGGTTGCTGGGCCAGGCCCGAGAGGTCGAACGCCACAATGTCGGCGGCCTTGCCGATTTCCAGCGAGCCCACCTCGGCTTCGATCCCCAGTGCGCGTGCGCCGTTGAGGGTGGCCATGCGCAGGGCGCTGTGGGCGTCCAGTGCGGTGGCCGAACCCGCGACGGCCTTGGCCAGCAGGGCGGCGGTGCGGGTTTCACCCAGCAAGTCCAGGTCATTGTTGCTGGCGGCGCCGTCGGTGCCGAGGGCCACGTTGACCCCGGCCTGCCACAAGCGCTCCACCGGGCAGAAGCCGCTGGCCAGCTTCAGGTTCGACTCCGGGCAGTGAATGACATGGGTGTTGCTTTCTACCAGCAACGCCAGGTCTTCGTCGCTGACCTGGGTCATGTGCACCGCCTGGAAGCGCGGCCCCAGCAAGCCCAGGCGCGCCAGGCGGGCCAGCGGCCGTTCACCCTGCTGTTCGACGGCTTGCCGCACCTCGAAGGCGGTTTCATGCACATGCATGTGGATCGACGCATCCAGCTCTTCGGCGATCACCCGGATCTTTTCCAGGTTTTCATCGCCCACGGTGTAGGGGGCATGGGGGGCGAAGGTGATTTTAATGCGTTCGTGATGCTTGAGATCGCCGAACAGCTCGACACCCTGGCGAATCGCCTCGTCCGCCGTGCTGGCGCCCGGGATCGGGAAATCGAGGATCGGAATCGCAATTTGCGCGCGAATGCCGCTGTTGTGCGCGCACTCGCTGGCAACCTTCGGGAAGAAATACATGTCAGAGAAGCAGGTGATGCCGCCCTTGAGTTGCTCTGCGATGGCCAGGTCCGTGCCGTCGCGGACGAAATCCTCGTCGACCCACTTGGCCTCGGCCGGCCAGATGTGGTTTTCCAGCCACGTCATCAGCGGCAGATCGTCGGCCAGGCCGCGAAACAGGGTCATTGCCGCATGCCCGTGGGCATTGATCAGGCCGGGGCTGAGCAGGATGTCCGGCAGTTCACGCACTTCGATTGCGTTAAGCTGCAGGGCGTTGCGGCGCGGACCGATGAAAACGATGCGCCCGTCGCGGATGCCCAGGCCATGATCCTTGAGCACGACGCCAGCGGGTTCGACGGGTACCAGCCAGGTTGGCAGCAACAACAGATCGAGCGCAATGGCAGTGTTCGGCATCGAGGATCGGTTCCAGGGCTTTTGTAAAGGATGGCGAAGTATACCCGAGCGTCTTCGCCGGGGGATCGCTATAATCGGCGGCTTTTGTTTCTGACTGCGGGGTGTGGGATGCGCGATCGACTGTTGGCTGCTGAGAAGGTTAAGGCCATCGATTGGCGTGATGGCACCCTGTACCTGCTGGATCAGCGTGTTTTGCCGTTCGAGCAAACCTGGATCGCCTGCACCAGTGCGGCGGGCGTGGCGGAAGCCATTCGCTCGATGGTGGTGCGCGGCGCGCCAGCCATCGGCATCAGTGCGGCCTATGGCGTGGTGCTGGCGGCGCGGGCCCGATTTGCCGAGGGTGGCCATTGGCAGGAAGCGCTGGAAGAGGATTTCGCGCAGTTGGCCGCCACCCGTCCGACCGCCGTCAACCTGTCCTGGGCACTCGGTCGCATGCGCGAACGCCTGGCTCGGCTGAAAAAGCACGCCGACCCTTTGTCCGTGCTGGAGGCCGAGGCCCTGGCCATCCATGAGAGCGACCGCGAAGCCAACCTGACCATGGCGCAACTGGGCGTCGACCTGATCCGCAAGCACCAGGGCAATGCCCAGGCGATCCTGACCCACTGCAACACCGGCGCACTGGCCACCGGTGGCTTCGGCACGGCGCTGGGGGTGATTCGCGGCGCCTTCATCGAGGGGATGGTCGAGCGCGTGTATGCCGGCGAAACCCGGCCATGGCTGCAAGGCTCGCGACTGACCGCCTGGGAGCTGGCCAACGAAGGCATCCCGGTGACCCTCAGTGCCGATTCCGCCGCTGCACACATCATGAAGACCAAGGGCGTCACCTGGGTCATCGTCGGGGCAGACCGCATTACCGCCAATGGCGACGTGGCCAACAAGATCGGCACCTACCAATTGGCCGTCAATGCCATGCACCACGGGGTGCGCTTCATGGTGGTGGCGCCGAGCTCGACCATCGACATGGGCTTGGCCAGCGGCGACGACATTGTGCTCGAGGAGCGCGATGAGCGCGAACTACTGGAGGTGGGTGGCCAGCGGCTCGGGGCCGATATCGATGCGTTCAACCCGGTGTTCGACGTGACCCCGGCAGACCTGATCGACGTGATCGTCACCGAAAAAGGCATCGTCGAGCGCCCGGATACGGCGAAGATGGCGCAGTTGATGTGTCGCAAGCGCCTGCATTGATGATCTCTGGTGCCTGATAAATTGCCTTCGCGAGCAGGCTCGCTCCCACAATATTCGCGGTGTGGCCGCAATGGGCGGCGCAATGACGAATCATTGTGGGAGCGAGCCTGCTCGCGAAGGGGGCCTGAAAGCATTAAAACAGCGTGAATCTGACCCTGGTTCTCCATTCAGCACTGCTCTAAGCCCCTCTGATCCCCTTCAAGCCTGTCATCGGTCAACTAACTATGCTCCATGCGCATCAGGGGGATAGGTGCGTGGCGGCTCTTGTGATAACATCCGGCGGTTTCCAAGGTTGCCCCGCGGGGTGACCTTTACTGCGCAGATCCATGGCATAACTCGTTGATTTGTCGTAAGTCGGTGCATGGCACTCAGCCTGCAGCGGCGAGCTTCGTTCGTCCCATATGGATGAGACGAAGTTTCACCAGAAAAAGGAATCAGGCTTCTCATGGGCGAACTGGCCAAAGAAATCCTCCCGGTCAATATCGAAGACGAGCTGAAGCAGTCCTACCTCGACTACGCGATGAGCGTAATTGTCGGGCGGGCACTGCCGGATGCGCGCGATGGCTTGAAGCCCGTGCACCGGCGCGTGCTGTTCGCGATGAGCGAGCTGGGCAACGACTTCAACAAGCCGTACAAGAAATCTGCCCGTGTTGTCGGTGACGTGATCGGTAAGTATCACCCGCACGGTGACACCGCGGTGTACGACACCATCGTTCGGATGGCGCAGCCATTTTCCCTGCGCTACCTGCTGGTAGACGGCCAGGGCAACTTCGGTTCGGTGGACGGCGACAACGCCGCGGCCATGCGATACACCGAAGTGCGCATGACCAAGCTGGCGCACGAGCTGCTGGCTGACCTGCACAAAGAAACCGTGGACTGGGTGCCGAACTACGACGGCACCGAAATGATCCCGGCGGTCATGCCGACCCGTATTCCCAACCTGCTGGTCAACGGCTCCAGCGGTATCGCCGTGGGCATGGCGACCAACATTCCGCCGCACAACCTCGGTGAAGTCATCGACGGTTGCCTGGCGCTCATCGACAACCCCGAGCTGACCGTCGACGAGCTGATGCAGTACATCCCCGGTCCGGACTTCCCGACCGCCGCGATCATCAACGGTCGCGCCGGCATCATCGAGGCCTACCGTACCGGTCGGGGGCGCATCTACATGCGCGCCCGCTCGATGATCGAAGACATCGACAAGGTCGGTGGCCGCCAGCAGATCGTCATCACCGAACTCCCTTACCAGCTGAACAAAGCCCGTCTGATCGAGAAGATCGCCGAGTTGGTCAAGGAGAAGAAGCTCGAAGGTATCACCGAGCTGCGCGACGAGTCCGACAAGGACGGTATGCGCGTCGTGATCGAGCTGCGTCGCGGCGAAGTGCCTGAGGTGATCCTCAACAACCTCTACGCCCAGACCCAGCTGCAAGCGGTATTCGGCATCAACATCGTCGCGCTGATCGACGGCCGTCCACGCATCCTGAACCTCAAGGACCTGCTGGAAGCCTTCGTGCGTCACCGTCGCGAAGTCGTCACTCGTCGTACCGTGTTCGAACTGCGCAAGGCGCGCGAGCGTGGGCACATCCTCGAAGGTCAAGCGGTTGCCCTGTCGAACATCGACCCGGTCATCGCCCTGATCAAGGCTTCGCCGACCCCGTCGGAAGCCAAGGAAGCGCTGGTCAGCACCCCTTGGGAGTCCTCGGCGGTAGTGGCGATGGTTGAACGTGCCGGCGCCGATTCGTGCCGTCCGGAAAACCTCGACCCGCAGTACGGCCTGCGCGACGGCAAGTACTTCCTGTCGCCAGAGCAGGCGCAAGCCATCCTGGAACTGCGTCTGCACCGCCTGACCGGCCTGGAACACGAAAAGCTGCTGGCCGAGTATCAAGAGATCCTCAACCAGATCGGCGAGCTGATCCGCATCCTCAACAGCGCCACGCGCCTGATGGAAGTGATCCGCGAAGAGCTGGAAGTGATCCGTGCCGAATACGGCGACGTGCGCCGTACCGAAATCCTCGATGCGCGTCTAGACCTGACCCTGGGCGACATGATCCCGGAAGAAGATCGCGTGGTGACCATTTCCCACGGTGGCTATGCCAAGACCCAGCCACTGGCGGCGTACCAGGCCCAGCGTCGTGGCGGTAAAGGCAAGTCGGCGACCGGCGTCAAGGATGAGGACTACATCGCTCACCTGCTGGTTGCCAACAGCCACACCACGCTGCTGCTGTTCTCCAGCAAGGGCAAGGTGTACTGGCTGAAAACCTACGAAATCCCTGAAGCCTCCCGTGCTGCCCGTGGTCGTCCTCTGGTCAACCTGCTGCCGCTGGATGATGGTGAATACATCACCACCATGCTGCCGGTCGAGGAATACACCGAAGGTCACTTCATCTTCATGGCCACCGCCAACGGCACCGTGAAGAAGACCCCGCTGGAATCCTTCAGCCGTCAACGCAGCGTCGGCCTGATCGCGCTGGAGCTGGACGAAGGCGACGTGCTGATTTCCGCGGCCATTACCGATGGCGAGCGCGAAGTCATGCTGTTCTCCGACGGCGGCAAGGTAACGCGCTTCAAGGAATCCGACGTTCGTGCCATGGGCCGTACCGCTCGTGGTGTGCGCGGCATGCGCCTGCCAGAAGGTCAGAAGCTGATTTCCATGCTGATCCCGGAAGAAGGCAGCCAGATCCTCACCGCTTCGGCGCGTGGTTATGGCAAGCGTACGGCGATCACCGAGTTCCCTGAGTACAAGCGTGGCGGCCAGGGCGTGATCGCCATGGTCAGCAACGAGCGCAACGGCCGTCTGGTCGGTGCGGTCCAGGTGCTCGACGGCGAGGAAATCATGCTGATCTCCGACCAGGGCACCCTGGTGCGTACCCGTGTCGACGAAGTGTCGAGCCTGGGGCGTAATACCCAGGGCGTGACCCTGATCAAGCTGGCCAACGATGAAACGCTGGTTGGTCTGGAGCGGGTCCAGGAGCCTTCGGAAGTCGAGGGTGAAGAGCTGGAAGGCGAAGAAGGTGCTGTGTTCGAAGGCGCTGCAGTGATCGACGACATCGTCGAAGACCAGCAACTCGACGCCGCCGCTGACGAAGAACCACAGGAATAAGCGGGTAAACAGGGGGCGGATGAAAATTCGCCCCCTTGTTGTTTGTCCGAGAGGAAAATGTCGACACCCATGGATATCCCCTGTGGGAGCGAGCCTGCTCGCGAAGCAGGCGCCGCGGTATCTCTGAAACACCGCGGTGATGCATTCGCGAGCAGGCTCGCTCCCACAGGTGCCTGCTTCAGCAGGGCCCCTGTGTCGATTGATAATGTGATTTATTGCGTGATACCACCAAATCAGAGCGAGATTGGATGTGAGCAAGAGAGCCTATAACTTCTGCGCCGGTCCTGCGGCGCTTCCCGAAGCTGTCCTGCAGCGCGCCCAGGGTGAACTCCTCGACTGGCACGGCAAGGGCCTGTCGGTCATGGAAATGAGCCATCGCAGCGATGAGTTCGTGTCCATTGCCACCAAGGCCGAGCAGGATCTGCGTGATCTGCTGAATATCCCCTCGAACTATAAAGTGCTGTTCCTGCAAGGCGGCGCCAGCCAGCAATTTGCCCAGATTCCGCTGAACTTGCTGCCTGAAAGCGGCACCGCCGACTATATCGACACCGGTATCTGGTCGCAGAAAGCCATCGAGGAAGCGTTGCGCTTCGGTAACGTCAATGTTGCCGCCACCGCCAAGCCCTACGACTATTTCGCCATTCCTGGCCAGAATGAATGGCAGCTGTCCAAGGACGCGGCCTACGTTCACTACGCGCCGAACGAAACCATCGGCGGCCTGGAATTCCAGTGGGTTCCCGAGACCGGTGACGTGCCGTTGGTGGCCGACATGTCTTCGGACATCCTCTCGCGCCCGATCGATGTCTCGCGCTTCGGCATGATCTACGCCGGCGCCCAGAAGAACATCGGCCCGAGCGGTATCGTCGTGAACATCGTTCGCGAAGACCTGCTCGGTCGCGCCCGTTCCATTTGCCCGACCATGCTCGACTACAAGGTCGCGGCCGACAACGGCTCCATGTACAACACCCCGCCAACCCTGGCCTGGTACCTGTCCGGCCTGGTGTTCGAGTGGCTGAAAGAGCAGGGCGGTGTCGAGGCCATCGGCAAGCTCAATGACGTCAAGCAGCGCACGCTGTACGACTTCATCGATGCCAGCGGCCTCTACAGCAACCCGATCAACAAGTCGGACCGCTCGTGGATGAACGTACCGTTCCGCCTGGCCGATGACCGTCTGGACAAGCCGTTCCTGGCTGGCGCCGACGAGCGTGGCCTGCTGAACCTCAAGGGCCACCGCTCCGTGGGCGGCATGCGCGCCTCCATCTATAACGCCGTCGACATCAACGCGATCAACGCGCTGGTGGCGTACATGGCAGAGTTCGAGAAGGAACACGGCTAATGTCTGAGCAAGAACTCAAGGCACTGCGCCTGCGCATCGATGCCCTGGACGAAAAGGTCCTGGAGCTGATCAGTGAGCGCGCACGCTGCGCCCAGGAAGTTGCGCGAGTAAAGATGGCTTCGCTGGCCGAAGGCGAAGTGCCGGTGTTCTATCGTCCCGAGCGCGAAGCTCAGGTGCTCAAGCGTGTCATGGAGCGCAACCAGGGGCCGCTGGGCAACGAGGAGATGGCGCGGCTGTTCCGCGAAATCATGTCCTCGTGCCTGGCCCTCGAGCAACCGTTGAAAGTCGCGTACCTGGGCCCTGAAGGTACCTTCACCCAGGCGGCGGCCCTGAAACACTTCGGCCACGCGGTGATCAGCAAGCCGATGGCGGCCATCGACGAAGTGTTCCGCGAAGTGGCGGCCGGTGCGGTGAATTTCGGCGTTGTCCCGGTGGAAAACTCTACCGAAGGCGCGGTCAACCACACCCTCGACAGCTTCCTCGAGCACGACATGGTGATCTGTGGTGAAGTCGAGTTGCGGATTCACCACCACCTGTTGGTCGGTGAAAACACCAAGACCGACAGCATCAGCCGCATCTACTCCCACGCCCAGTCCCTGGCCCAGTGCCGCAAGTGGCTGGACGCCCACTACCCGAATGTCGAGCGCGTGGCGGTGTCCAGCAACGCCGAAGCGGCCAAGCGGGTCAAGGGCGAGTGGAACTCGGCGGCGATTGCCGGCGACATGGCGGCCGGTCTCTACGGGCTGACCCGATTGGCCGAGAAAATCGAGGACCGTCCGGACAACTCCACGCGCTTCCTCATGATCGGTAACCAGGAAGTGCCGCCGACTGGCGACGACAAGACCTCGATCATCGTCTCGATGAGCAACAAGCCGGGCGCGCTGCACGAATTGCTGGTGCCGTTCCACGACAATGGCATCGACCTGACGCGAATCGAGACCCGTCCGTCGCGCAGCGGCAAATGGACCTACGTGTTCTTCATCGACTTCGTCGGCCACCACCGCGACCCGCTGGTAAAAGGTGTGCTGGAAAAGATCAGTCAGGAAGCAGTAGCACTCAAAGTGCTGGGTTCCTACCCGAAAGCAGTTCTCTAAGGGGCGGTAGCAAATGAGTGGCAATTTCCTCGCTCTGGCACAGCCGGGCGTGCAACAACTTTCGCCTTACGTTCCGGGCAAACCCGTGGACGAACTGGCGCGTGAGCTGGATCTCGATCCGGCCAGCATCGTCAAGCTGGCCAGCAACGAAAACCCGTTGGGCGCGAGCCCCAAGGCCCTGGCCGCCATCCGTGATGCCCTGGTCGAACTGACCCGTTATCCAGACGGCAATGGTTTTGCGCTCAAGACCCTGCTGGCCGAACAGTGCCGCGTCGAGCTGAACCAGGTGACATTGGGCAACGGCTCCAATGACATCCTTGAGCTGGTCGCACGCGCCTACCTGGCGCCGGGCCTGAATGCGGTGTTCAGCGAGCATGCGTTTGCGGTCTACCCGATCGTGACCCAGGCCGTCGGCGCCCAGGCCAAGGTTATTCCGGCCAAGGACTGGGGCCATGACCTGCCGGCCATGCTGGCGGCCATCGACGCCAATACCCGCGTAGTCTTCATCGCCAACCCGAACAACCCAACCGGGACCTGGTTCGATACCGAGGCGCTGGACGAATTCCTCCAGGACGTGCCGGAGCACGTGTTGGTGGTGCTGGACGAAGCCTACATTGAATACGCCGAAGGCAGCGACTTGCCGGACGGCCTGGACTTCCTGGCGGCTTACCCGAACCTGCTGGTGTCGCGCACGTTCTCCAAGGCCTACGGCCTGGCGGCATTGCGAGTCGGTTATGGCTTGTCCACCGCCGTGGTCGCCGATGTGTTGAACCGCGTGCGCCAACCGTTCAACGTCAACAGCCTGGCCTTGGCCGCTGCGTGCGCTGCACTGCAAGACGCCGAATACCTGGCGGAAAGTCGTCGCTTGAACGAGTCGGGCATGCAGCAACTGGAAGCGGGTTTCCGTGAGTTGGGCCTGGGCTGGATTCCTTCCAAGGGCAACTTCATCTGCGTTGATCTAAATCGCGAAGCGGCTCCGGTGTTCCAGGGCTTGCTGCGCGAAGGCGTGATCGTGCGCCCGGTGGCCAACTACGGCATGCCGAACCACTTGCGCGTTACCATCGGTCTGCCGGCGGAAAACAGCCGCTTCCTTGAGGCGCTGGCCAAGGTTATGGCTCGTGGTTGATGTCACTGTGCCGCAATCTGCTGAGCCTTTGATCGGGCGCCTGGTGGTGGTCGGCCTGGGGTTGATCGGCGGTTCGTTTGCCAAGGGTTTGCGCGAAAGTGGCCTGTGCCGCGAAGTGGTCGGGGTCGACCTCGACCCGCAGTCGCGCAAGCTGGCCGTTGAATTGGGCGTGGTGGATCGTTGCGAAGAAGACCTGGCGGTGGCTTGCCAGGGTGCCGACGTGATCCAGCTAGCTGTGCCGATCCTCGCCATGGAAAAAATGCTCGGCCGATTGGCCGGCATGGACCTTGGGCAAGCGATCCTGACTGACGTTGGCAGTGCCAAGGGCAACGTCGTGCGTGCGGCGAGCGAAGCCTTTGGCGGCATGCCGGCGCGTTTCGTGCCGGGCCATCCGATCGCCGGTTCCGAGCAGAGTGGGGTGGAAGCCTCCAATGCCGACCTGTTCCGTCGCCACAAAGTGATCCTCACGCCGCTGGATCAGACCGATCCGCAAGCCTTGGCCGTGGTCGATCGCCTGTGGCGCGAACTGGGCGCCGATGTCGAGCACATGCAGGTCGAACGGCACGACGAAGTGCTGGCGGCCACCAGTCATCTGCCGCACTTGCTGGCATTCGGCCTGGTCGACTCGCTGGCCAAGCGCAATGAAAATCTTGAGATCTTCCGTTACGCTGCGGGCGGCTTCCGCGATTTCACAAGAATCGCCGGGAGCGACCCGGTCATGTGGCATGACATCTTCCTCGCTAACCGCGAGGCTGTCCTGCGCACACTCGATACATTTCGCAGCGACCTCGACGCCTTGCGCGACGCGGTCGATGCAGGGGATGGGCACCAATTGTTGGGCGTTTTCACGCGCGCCCGGGTTGCCCGCGAGCATTTCAGTAAAATCCTGGCCCGTCGGGCCTATGTGGACGCTATGAATTCCAACGATCTGATTTTCCTGGCTCAACCTGGTGGCCGCCTGTCCGGTCGGATTCGCGTACCAGGTGACAAGTCGATTTCCCACCGTTCGATCATGCTGGGCTCCCTGGCCGAAGGCGTCACCGAAGTCGAAGGTTTCCTCGAGGGCGAAGACGCCCTGGCGACCCTGCAGGCGTTCCGTGACATGGGCGTGGTCATCGAAGGCCCGCACCATGGTCGTGTGACCATTCACGGCGTCGGCCTACATGGCCTCAAGCCAGCACCGGGCCCGATCTACCTGGGTAACTCCGGCACCTCGATGCGCCTGTTGTCCGGCCTGCTGGCCGCGCAAGACTTCGACAGCACCCTGACCGGCGACGCTTCGCTGTCCAAGCGCCCGATGAATCGCGTGGCTAACCCGCTGCGCGAGATGGGCGCGGTCATTGAAACCGCTGCCGAAGGTCGTCCGCCGATGACCATCCGTGGCGGCAACAAGCTCAAGGGCCTGACCTACACCATGCCGATGGCCAGTGCCCAGGTTAAATCCTGCCTGCTGCTGGCGGGTCTGTACGCTGAAGGCAAGACCACCGTCACCGAGCCTGCGCCAACCCGTGACCACACCGAGCGCATGCTGCGTGGCTTCGGCTACCCGGTGAGCGTTGACGGTGCAACGGCCTCGGTCGAGTCGGGCGGCAAGCTGACCGCGACCCATATCGAAGTGCCGGGCGACATCTCGTCGTCGGCGTTCTTCCTGGTGGCCGCATCGATCGCCGAAGGTTCGGAGCTGGTGCTCGAGCATGTCGGCATCAACCCGACCCGTACCGGCGTCATCGACATCCTGCGCCTGATGGGCGCTGACATCACCCTGGAAAACCAGCGTGAAGTGGGTGGCGAGCCAGTGGCTGACCTGCGCGTGCGGGCAGCTAAACTTAAAGGTATCGAGATTCCCGAAGCGCTGGTTCCGCTGGCCATCGACGAATTCCCGGTGCTGTTCGTGGCTGCCGCTTGTGCCGAAGGGCGCACCGTGCTGACCGGCGCCGAAGAACTGCGGGTCAAGGAGTCGGACCGTATCCAGGTCATGGCCGATGGCCTGCTGGCACTGGGTGTCAAATGCCAGCCGACGCCGGACGGCATCATTATCGACGGCGGCCAGATCGGCGGCGGTGAAGTGCACGGCCACGGCGACCACCGGATTGCCATGGCCTTCAGCGTCGCCTCGCTGCGCGCCACTGCACCGATCCGCATCCATGACTGCGCCAACGTCGCGACCTCGTTCCCCAACTTCCTCGCGCTGTGCGCGCAGGTCGGTATCCGCGTTGCCCAAGAGGCTCAGTCGTGAAGCGCATTGCACCGGTCATCACCATTGATGGGCCAAGCGGCTCGGGCAAAGGCACCATCGCCGGAATCCTGGCTCGGCGCCTGGGCTGGAACCTGCTGGATTCCGGTGCGCTGTACCGCCTGCTGGCCTTCGCCGCGCACAACCACGGCGTCGACCTGACCAATGAAGAGCTGCTGAAGAAACTCGCCGCTCATCTGGATGTGCAATTTATCGCGGCGACCGAAGGTCAGCTGCAGCGCATCATCCTGGAAGGGGACGAGGTCAGCGATGTGATCCGTACCGAAAGCGTCGGCTCGGGTGCCTCCCAGGTGGCGGCATTGCCCGCGGTGCGCGAGGCGCTGCTGCAGCGCCAGCGCGCCTTCCAGGAAGCGCCGGGCCTGGTGGCCGATGGTCGCGACATGGGCACCGTGGTGTTTCCGGATGCGCCGCTGAAGATTTTCCTGACCGCCAGTGCCGAGGAAAGGGCGCGTCGTCGATATTTGCAGTTGAAGGGCAAAGGCGACGATGTTAGTCTGTCGAGTCTGCTAGATGAGATCCGTGCACGCGATGAGCGTGACACCCAGCGAGCGGTAGCCCCGCTTAAACCGGCGGCTGACGCCATACGGCTGGATTCCACGGAGTTGTCCATCGACCAGGTGCTGGAACGCATCATGAGCGAGATCGCCATTCGCGATATCGCCGGGTGACCAAGAAGGCCGCAGGGGACCAGTCATAGTCCTGTGGCGCTTCTTTTAAATGAAACTAACCCACACCGTCTGGGGTGTGGAGATGGGCGTATCCTTCGCCCTCATTCACAGGAATTAAAATGAGCGAAAGCTTTGCGGAACTCTTTGAAGAAAGCCTAAAAACCCTGAACCTTCAGGCAGGCTCCATCATCACCGGTGTTATCGTTGATATCGATTACCAAGCTCGCTGGGTAACCGTTCACGCTGGCCTGAAGTCTGAAGCACTCATCCCGCTTGAGCAGTTCTACAACGACGCTGGCGACCTGACTATCAACGTCGGTGACGAAGTTCACGTTGCGCTGGACTCGGTTGAAGACGGCTTTGGCGAAACCAAGTTGTCCCGTGAAAAAGCCAAGCGCGCTGAATGCTGGATTGTTCTGGAAGCAGCCTTCGCAGCCGAAGAAGTGGTCAAGGGCGTTATCAACGGTAAGGTTAAAGGCGGCTTCACTGTCGACGTTAACGGCATCCGTGCGTTCCTGCCAGGTTCTCTGGTTGACGTCCGTCCAGTGCGCGACACCACGCACCTGGAAGGCAAAGAGCTGGAATTCAAGGTCATCAAGCTGGACCAGAAGCGCAACAACGTTGTCGTTTCCCGTCGTAGCGTCCTGGAAGCCGAGAACTCCGCCGAGCGCGAAGCTCTGCTGGAATCCCTGCAGGAAGGCCAGCAAGTCAAAGGTATCGTCAAAAACCTCACCGATTACGGCGCATTCGTCGATCTGGGTGGCGTGGACGGCCTGCTGCACATCACCGACATGGCCTGGAAGCGCATCAAGCATCCTTCCGAAATCGTCAACGTTGGTGACGAAATCGACGTTAAGGTTCTGAAATACGATCGCGAACGCAACCGTGTTTCCCTGGGCCTGAAGCAACTGGGCGAAGATCCATGGGTTGCTATCAAAGCCCGTTACCCAGAAGGCACTCGCGTTACCGCTCGTGTAACCAACCTGACCGACTACGGCTGCTTCGCTGAGCTGGAAGAAGGCGTTGAAGGCCTGGTACACGTTTCCGAAATGGACTGGACCAACAAGAACATCCACCCTTCGAAAGTCGTACAAGTCGGCGACGAAGTGGAAGTTATGGTTCTGGACATCGACGAAGAGCGTCGTCGTATCTCCCTGGGCATCAAGCAGTGCAAATCTAACCCATGGGAAGATTTCTCTGGCCAGTTCAACAAGGGCGATAAAATCTCCGGCACCATCAAGTCGATCACCGATTTCGGTATCTTCATTGGTCTGGACGGCGGCATCGACGGCCTGGTTCACCTGTCCGACATCTCCTGGAACGAAGTGGGCGAAGAAGCTGTTCGTCGCTTCAAGAAGGGCGACGAGCTGGACACCGTTATCCTGTCGGTTGACCCAGAGCGCGAGCGCATCTCCCTGGGTATCAAGCAGCTGGAAAGCGATCCGTTCTCCGAGTACGTTCAAGAGAACGACAAAGGCGCAATCGTTAAGGGCATCGTGAAAGAAGTTGACGCTAAAGGCGCCATCATCACCCTGGCCGACGATATCGAAGCGACTCTGAAAGCCTCCGAAATCAGCCGTGACCGCGTTGAAGACGCGCGCAACGTTCTGAAAGAAGGCGAAGAAGTAGAAGCCAAGATCATCAGCGTTGATCGCAAGAGTCGCGTAATCCAGCTCTCGATCAAGTCGAAAGACGTTGAAGACGAGAAAGAAGCTATCCAGAGCCTGCGCGACAAGCCAGTAGCTGGTGACGCTCCAGTAGCCACCACCCTGGGTGACCTGCTGCGTGCTGCACAAGCGGAAAAACAGAACTAAGTTCTGACTTTCTGTAAAAAAAGGGCGACTTAGGTCGCCCTTTTTTGTGCCTGGAATTCGGCTCTCCGTCGTGGATGCGATCTTCTGCGCGCTAACCACGAAACATTCCCTCGCCAAAACTGTCTCTTTCCTTAGCAGGATCAATCGCTTATTTGCAGCTAGTCTTAGCGTGGGGTAAGCGACGGTCGGGCGTTCTGCCTGGCATAAGGAATCAAATGAAGAGGCTCGTTGTCGTGATGGCAGTGCTGGCATTGGTGGTGGGTTGTACAACTAATGCAAGAACGCATGCCGTGCGTGGGGTCAGTGGTATCGAGATCGATTGCTCAGGGCTGGGGTCGGGATGGGAGAGGTGCCAGAAGCGTGCAGGTAAAGAATGCAAAGGCGCGGGCTACAAGGTCGTGGCCAGGTCCGACGACGCCAAGGAAGAGCAAGAATTTCTCTCCGGTTTCAACCCCGCGGGCTTTAGCACTCGGACGATGCTGGTTATCTGCAGGTGAGTGGGCGGGTAGGGCGCTAGAGTCCCAGAAGAGAAAAAACAGGGTGCAGGATGGGGCTGTTCAAATTTGTCAGGGCATGCTAAAACCTTTGAAGCGCTGATCTAGCTGCTTGAAAAAGAAGGGAAAATTATGACGAAGTCGGAGTTGATCGAACGAATTGTCACCCATCAAGGGCTGCTCTCATCAAAGGATGTGGAGCTGGCCATCAAGACCATGCTTGAGCAAATGTCCCAATGCCTGGCCACCGGCGATCGCATCGAGATCCGCGGGTTTGGCAGCTTCTCCCTGCATTATCGTGCGCCTCGGGTAGGGCGTAATCCTAAAACTGGCCAGTCCGTCAGTCTCGACGGCAAATTCGTTCCGCATTTCAAGCCGGGTAAAGAGCTGCGCGATCGTGTGAACGAAGACGAGGAGGAAGCTCTTTGACAGTCGTCGCTATTCAAGGGGCCGCTGATGCGTAATCTCAAGCGCGTACTGATCGCGGTCTTCGTCCTGCTTCTGATTTTGGCGATCCTTGCGTTCGTTTTGGAGAACCAGCAATCGGTTACGCTGCTGTTCCTGGGATGGACGGGGCCGCAACTTCCTGTTTCGGTAGTCGCGGTGATTGCATTTCTGGTTGGCATGGTGATCGGCCCAGCTATTGGCTGGTTGCTGGCGCGCTCCTCCAGAGCCTCGCGCAAGCGCCTTGTTTGATTGCGCTGTACAAAATCATCACTCATGGAGTCGTCGGATAGAGTTGCAATATCGGCGGTCATGACTAAAGCAGAATATTGAAGCGATGCACGCTATTAGCGCAATGCTCGATGGCTTCTGCCCGTGCTCAATTCCTCGGCTATATTCCAGTTTGATTACATGCGCAGAGCCGTCCTGGCCATGACCAGTGCTTTGCAATCGACGCTGGAAAACCCCCGCTTCAAGGATCCCGGCTTAACTCAAGGAACAAATTCCAAGGACGGGACATCGCCCAATAGTTACCGAAGGGGCTGGATTGATGGGGGCTGATGGTTGATGCTATTTTGATCGCTCGAAGGGGGAGTATTTATCTGTTTTCAAATGATTTTTTTGTCTCCTGTCGGCGCATGAGTTATTAATTCCTGGTACTAGCTGTAGAATGGCCAGCAGAGGTATTCGACCCTGGTCCGATGCTGTATTTCGATCTCGATTGACTTGTTTTTTTCTTGAGAAAGGTTTCATTGCCGAGCGCCTCCACAGAGTTGGGGGAGCGAGCAGGAACACCAGAAAAACGAGTGCAGCTGAGGCCAGGAAGGTTTGGAACGACTTAGAGCTGTCAATCCTGCTAGTGACTATGATGCAGGAATGACTGGAAACATAACTGAGCCCCGCTTGCTGGTTGCAGCTGCCAGAAGGGGATTAAGGACTTAGAGCATGGAACTGATTCCCGTAATTTTGTCTGGTGGAGTAGGTAGCCGGTTGTGGCCTGTTTCGCGAGAAGCTCACCCCAAGCCGTTCATGGAGCTGCCAGATGGCCAGAATCTGATCCAGAAAACCTTCCTGCGCGCTTCACGCCTAGAGGGTGTTGTGGAGGTTCTTACGGTGACCAACCGTGAGCTTCTGTTCAAGACTGAAGACGAGTACGGTGCGGTCAACACAGCTAAACTTGCTCAGGGTTTCATTCTGGAGCCGTTCGGCCGCAATACAGCTGCTGCCGTCGCCGCTGCCGCGCTGCAACTGGAAGCCACGCATGGCCCGGATGCGCAGATGCTGGTGTTGGCTGCCGACCATCTGATCCAGGACGAAAAAGCCTTTGCCGAGGCGGTGGTCAACGCTACGAAGCTTGCAGCCGAAGGCTGGCTGGTAACGTTCGGTATTCAACCGACTTATCCTGAAACAGGGTTTGGTTACATTGAAGCGCAAAAGGGCTCGCCACTTAAGGGTGGTTTGAAGGTCGCGCGCTTCGTTGAAAAACCAGATCTGAGCACTGCACAAAGCTATGTCAGCGCAGGTAACTACTTCTGGAATTCCGGAATGTTCTGCTTTCGGGTGGGCACGGTGCTGGAAGAGTTGCGCCAGCATGCTCCGGAAGTTGTAGAGGCAGTTAGCAGAACGATCGAATTGTCGCGCCTGACCTCATCTAGCAAGTATCGTTGCCTGGCGCTTGATGCCGACTCGTTTGCGGAAGTTCCGGATATTTCCATTGATTATGCATTGATGGAGCGCTCGTCCAAAGTAGCTACCGTTCCATGCGATATCGGTTGGAGCGATATCGGTTCCTGGAACGCGGTCAGTGAATTGACCGACGCTGACGAGAACGGCAACCGCTTTGAAGGTGAAGTGCTGTCTCACGGCTCGCATAACAACTATGTGAATAGTGAGGGGCGTTTGACTGCACTGGTCGGCGTGCAAGACCTGCTGGTGATCGATACACCTGACGCGGTGATGATTGCCCACAAGGATCATGCTCAAGACGTAAAACATATCGTCAACCAACTCAAGGCATCCAGCCACACTGTGCATTTGCTCCACCGCACTGTTCACCGTCCTTGGGGTACCTACACGACACTGGAAAACGGTGAGCGCTTCAAGATCAAGCGTATCGTGGTGAAGCCTGGCGCATCACTGTCACTGCAAATGCATCACCATCGCAGTGAGCACTGGATCGTCGTTAGCGGTACAGCTGTTGTCGTCAACGATCAGCAGGAGTTGATGCTCCATACCAATGAATCGACCTTCATTCGCGCAGGTCACAAGCACCGCCTGAAAAACCCGGGTGTGATTGATCTGGTGCTGATCGAAGTACAGAGCGGCGACTACCTCGGCGAAGACGACATTGTTCGGTTCGAAGACAACTACGGTCGCGTCGATAAGTAACGACACTGACCCCGAAGAGAGCCCCGCATCTTGCGGGGTCAGCGCGCCAGCGGCACCAGTCCCTGGCGATCCATTCTTGCCGTTGCCGCCTCAGGGCGGCATCGGACATTTCAGTTAGTGAGTAGAATGTTTCCTCCTATCGTGACGCAATGCTTCAAAGCCTATGACATTCGTGGTCAGGTTCCCGCTCAACTCAATGAAGACATCGCCTACCGCATAGGTCGCGCGCTCGTGGCCGAGTTGCAAGGGAAAAACTTTGTGGTTGGTCAGGACATGAGGCTCGAGAGCCCACCCCTGGCGGCAGCGCTAATGCGCGGGATTACCGAGGCGGGTGCCGATGTGATCGACATCGGGCTGTGCGGCACCGAGGAAGTCTACTTCGCCACCAGCCACTACAAGGTCGACGGCGGTGTAATGATCACCGCCAGCCATAACCCTAAGGGTTATAACGGCATGAAGTTGGTCAAGGCTGAGTCCCGTCCAATCAGCGGCGATACCGGTCTCGACGCTATCCGTCAGCGTGTCGATCAAGGTGACCTGGACACCGTAGCGGCAGAAAAAGGCGCGATTCGCCAAGCGTTCGACAAGACTGCCTACATAGACCATTTGCTCACCTACGTCGACATCAGCGCCTTGAAGCCCCTCAAGATCCTCGCAGACCCGGGCAATGGCGCTGCTGGTCCTGTGATTCAGGCATTGGCTGCACGACTGCCGCTGCAATTTGTGTTCATCAATGAAGTGCCCGATGGTCACTTTCCGAACGGCGTACCCAATCCATTGCTGCCCGAGAACCGTGAACTGACTCGTCAGGCGCTGCTGGCCAACCAGTGCGACATGGGCCTGGCCTGGGACGGTGACTTCGATCGCTGCTTCTTCTTCGATGCCGATGGTCGGTTCATCGAGGGCTATTACCTCGTTGGTCTGCTGGCTGAGATGTTGCTTAAGCAACACCCGGGCAGCAAGATCATCCACGACCCGCGCCTGACCTGGAACACCATCGAACAGGTCGAACAGGCAGGCGGTATCGCCGTTCAGAGCAAAACCGGACATGCGTTCATCAAAGAACGTATGCGCGAGGAAGATGCAGTGTATGGCGGAGAGATGAGCGCCCACCACTACTTCCGCGATTTTGCGTACTGCGACAGTGGGATGATCCCGTGGTTGTTAGTTGCGGCATTGATGTCGAAAACGGGTAAGACTCTGGCGCAGTTGGTAGATGAGCGTATCGAGTCGTACCCATGCACGGGCGAGATCAACTACCGGGTTGAGGATGTGACTGCTACCTTGCAGAAAGTCTTGGCTCATTACCTGTCTGAGAATCCTGAACTCGATAGGACAGACGGCATCAGCATCTCGTTTGCGGATTGGCGTTTCAATTTGCGGGGTTCAAATACCGAGCCATTGTTACGACTCAACGTCGAGGCTAAGGGGAATCAGGAGCTGATGTGGGCTCGCTTGAAAGAAATCGAGTTGCTAGTTAAAGAAGGTTGATGGCTCTGCGCTCTTCGGTGGTTGACGCACGAACTGACCCACCTGCCAGGTGGTGACCCGCGCAAACTTGGCGATAAGGCGAACACTCCAGTGAGTCGCCTCGCCCGCTGTGTGGCATCGGGCGTTAGGGCGAGGCAGGCTATTATTTCGACGAGCCTGTCCACACCTGCTCCGGTGGCATGCAATGCATGTTGCTTTCGCCGTGGCCGCGGGGCAACTCGTCCTGGAATTCTAATTGTTGGCGAAGCGCTATCGATCACTGACGGCTGCTTTCAGCACAAAAGAAATCATGGGCTTCTACAACGCCTTCGTTGCCAAAAAATTGAACGCAATAGTACAGGTGCGAGCTGCACAACGGCTCCATACAGACCCTATCCGGTGGCGGTGATGTTAGTATCGAGTACCTATCGGCTGGAGAAAACGTATCCTTGCTTATCGGCCAAGGGTTACACAGTGCCAGCCCGGAGTTGGATATCCGATCAACGACAGGTTTGGGCAGCCAGTACTTGGCAATAACACGCAGCACATGGGCTCCAAAGCTGATGACCTCGAAGTGGATCAGGAAGCCGGGTGTGAGATCGTATTCTGTGGTCGTCGCAATACATGCAGCGGACAATCATTTATCACGTAATTACGAGTGGGTGGGTTCAATCCAAGTGTTTAACGTCGTCAATAGTTCGCAAAGCACGTTTGTCGGATTTTCCAGGATGCCTCCTGCCGTGGAGTGCAGTTAATGGGTTATGGTTTTTCCAGAGCTTTTCAAGGGCAGAATCGCGGTTCCAGAGAACTGATCAGCCAGCGACTTGAAGCGTACCTTCCATTTCTTGCGCCATTGAAAAATCTGTATCCAGACTGCCCCATCCTGGACCTGCGGTGTGGACGCGGCGAGTGGCTTGAGCTGCTTGGCCGCGAAGGCTTTGCGCCTTCAGGGGTAGACCTCGACGACGGTATGCTTGAAGCATGTCGTATGCTGGAGCTGCCTGTGCGCAAGGATGACGCGCTCAGCGCTATGCAGAAGCTCCCTGATAACAGTCTTGTTGCCGTTACCGGCTTCCAAATCGCTGAGCAGGTTTCATTCCCGGTCTTGCAAAATCTGATCGCTGAAGCGCTGAGGGTTTTGCGTCCTGCCGGGGTTTTGATTCTTGAGAGCCCCAACGTCGAAGGCGTGATGGTAGGTGCCGAGCGTTTCTACATGGACCCCGCCCACCAGCGCCCGTTGCCGAGCCTGCTGCTGTCGTTTTTGACTGAGCACAGTGGTTTTGCCAAATCCAGGATCGTGCTTCTTCAGGAAGCACCAGCGCTACGGGATGAAAGCAGCAGGGATGGCATGTGGCAAGTGCTGTCGACTATCCGCCCTGACTGTGCCGTCGTGGCGCAAAAGCAAGCACCACCCAAGTTGCTCTGCGTGTTCAATCCTGTGTTTGACGCGGCCCAAGGCGCACCGCTTGATCAACTGGCAGTTCGCGATGACTGCGTTTTGGAAAGCCAACTTTCAAAAATAGAGGATGAGATGTCGCCAGGCCGTGCGGATTACCTGAAAGCATTGGACAGCATCCAGCGTCTTCAAGTCGAACAGCTAATGCATATGCAGGAGCGTTACAAAAACAGCTTGGATGCAGCACTGGCCAAGACGGATGTATTGCAGGCTGAACTCAATAAAGCACTTGGCAATGTAAACAGCTGGCAACTGCGCGCCACTACGTACGAGCAGCAGCTCGAAACCGTGCGCAACAGCACATCCTGGCGCATCACCGCGCCATTCCGCCTAATGGTCCGCGCCATCCGCTGGCCATTTCGTTCCAGCAGGTCACCGCTGAGCCAAGTGTTGCTCCGCGGAGTTCCACATGCTCGGCTCTATCTGGCTCGCCGCCCTGTGATCCAGCGCCGGCTCATGGCGATCTTGAATCGCAGTCCATGGCTGGTGGCAAAGCTGCGTAGCTTGCATCAGCGCACTCTTAACGCCGTTGGGGAAGGTCTTCAGGACGGTGAGATTGATCACGCACCACTGACTCCACGGGGCCGGACTATCGAGAGTGCCCTCAGGGAAGCCATGATTAAGGACCAGAAATAATGCGTATCGTAATTGACATGCAGGGCGCCCAGACTGAAAGCCGGTTCCGTGGTATTGGTCGCTACAGCTTGTCCCTGGCGCAAGCTATCGTGCGTAATCGTGGCGAAAATGAAGTTTACCTGGTACTCAACGGTATGCTCGGCGAGAGCCTTGACAGCATCCGGACTGCCTTTATCGGACTACTGCCGCAAAGCAACATTCGTGTGTGGTATGGCCAAGGGCCAGTGTGTGAGAACGATCCGGCAAACAGTGCCAGAAAAGAAGTGGCACAACTGATTCGACAAGCTTGTATCGATGACCTGAAACCTGACGTTGTGCATGTCACCAGCGCTATAGAAGGCTACGGGGACGATGCGGTCATTGGCAGTCCCCTACTGGACTCTCATGCACTTGTCAGCGCCACCCTCTATGACCTGATCCCGATGGTCACCCCGAAGCAGTATCTGGACAGCAACCCCGGCTATAAACAGCATTACCTGGAAAAAGTGGGTGCTTTCAAGGATTATGGTTTGCTGCTTTCCATTTCCGATTTCGCCCGCGAAGAAGCGTTGTCGTTGTTGCCGCTGGACAGCGCGAACGTAGTCAACGTCTCCACTGCAGCGGACGATATCTTCCGGCCAGTTTCGCTCAGCATGGAAGAGCGTCAGGCGCTCCATAAAAAATTCGGCCTGCGACAAAAGTTCGTACTGTATTCCGGTGGCGCCGATGACCGCAAGAACCTGCCGCAATTGATCAAGGCGTTCGCCGTCATAAAGGCGGAACTGCAAGATATTCAGTTGGTCTTTGCGGGAAAAATGCCCGAGTCCCACATCTACAACTTCCAGAAACTTGCTCATGAGCAAGGGCTGAGCCAAACCGACCTGGTGTTTACGGGCTACATTACCGACGCTGAATTGGTCGCCCTGTACAATTTGTGCAATGTGTATGTGTTCCCCTCATGGCATGAAGGTTTTGGCTTGCCACCGCTTGAGGCCATGAAGTGTGGTGCTCCAGTGATTGGTGCCAATAAGTCCAGCGTGCCAGAAGTGATTGGCTGGGAAGACGCGACCTTCGATCCTTTTGATATCCATGCCATTTCCGGAAAACTTCGGCAGGCGCTGACAGACGATACTTTCAGCGCTGCACTGGTAACACATGGCTTGCAACGCGCAGAACATTTCTCCTGGGATCGTACCGGAAAGGCAGCTGTAGCAGCGTTCGAGCGAGCTTTGGCGAAATTCAAACGGCCAGAGAATCGCAGTGATATCTCCCGGTCAACAGGGGGCGGTACACAAACGCTGATCGACGCACTGGTGGGCACCGGGCACCTGCACGCAGGCGCAGTGGACATTCAGCGGCTAGCCAAGGTAATCGATTATTCGCTGCAAGGTCTGGCCGGCAAGCCAACTCTGTTCGTCGATATTTCGGAGTTGTGCAAGCACGATGGCAAGAGTGGGATTCAGCGTGTAGTGCGCAGCATTTTGGCAGAGTGGTTGAACAATCCTCCCGAAGGTTATGAAATCAAGCCCGTCTATACCAAGGTGGGGGAGACTTTTTACCGCTACGCGACGCATTTCACCTCAATGTTCATGGGTAAGGACGGTAGCGATGCAGGCCACGACGAGCCCATCAGCTACCGGGCAGGGGACATCTACCTGGGTCTGGATCTACTCATGGACGTGCTTCCTCACAAACAAACCTACCTCGATACGATGCGCGCCCATGGGGTCAGCATTTTTTTCGTGGTCTACGATCTCCTGATACTGCAGCTTCCTCATTGTTTTGTTGAAAGCCTGCAAGCGCACTATATGAAATGGATTCATGCCGTAGCCCAATACGACGGCGCGATATGTATATCCCATGCTGTCGCCGACGACCTAAGCAAGTGGCTGGACAAAAATGCGCCACCGCGCAAGCGCCCGTTTCGTATTGGTGCGTTCCATCTGGGCGCCGATATTGATCAGTCAATGCCCTCCACCGGTTTTCCGGAAAACCCTGCCTTGCGGATCGAGTCGCTGGAGGCATCCCCGAACTTTCTGATGGTCGGTACATTGGAGCCCCGCAAAGGGCATGCGCAAACCCTCGATGCCTTTGAGCTGCTTTGGGCAGCTGGTGTTCAGGCAAACCTGATCATTGTAGGCAAGCACGGCTGGCTGGTGGATGAGCTTGCGACCAGGCTTGTAAATCATCCAGAATTGGGGAGACGGCTACTCTGGCTCGAAGGGGTCAGCGACGAATACCTGGAACACCTCTATACCCACTGCGACTGCCTGGTGGCCGCCTCATATGGCGAAGGCTTTGGCTTGCCATTGATCGAAGCGGCACAGTACAAGCTTCCGATAATCGCAAGGGATTTGCCCGTATTCCATGAAGTGGCGGGCGGGTTCGCCTGGTATTTCAATGGGGCCACCGCGCAAGACATTGCTGACCGCTTGGTCGAATGGCTGAAGTTGTATGAGCAAAAACAGCATCCGCAGTCCGGAGAAATGCCTTGGCTGACCTGGAAAGGCAGTGCGCAGCAGCTCATCGGCGAAATTGATAAGTGCGCGTTCTAACTCGCCAGCCATTATTTAGTATGAATTTCAGGACGTTTTGATTATGGATTTCAAGCTTGACTCAACGGGGAGGGCCGGCTTTGCAGTGGCTCTGGCGATTGGATTATTTTTTGTCTGGCGGTACTTTCCCACCGGTTTTGTCTTGGGGACCTCTTCTTATTGGTTGACCGAAGTTGATGACGTCACTCAATATTTTGCGGGTTTCAATGCGTTTTTCAGCGCGCCGTTCAGGTATCCGCTGCTGAGCTTCGATAGCATCAATTATCCACAAGGCACCCGGGCAACGTTTGTAGACGCGATCCCCCTGTACGCGCTATTACTGAAGCTCTTCGTACCCTCCAGTTTTGCTCCATTCAACCCCTTCGGAGTCTGGGTGGCCTTGGCATTTGTCGGTCAGGCAATATGCGCGTGGTGGATACTCCGGGAGCTGCAGATAAGGTCATGGCTTGCTTTGCTAGCCTTGGTCGTGTGCTTGCTGACGTTCCCGGCGCTGACGACGCGGTTGGGCCATATCTCCCTGATGTCGCACTGGATCCTATTATCCTCTTTGGCACTGTACATCCGTTGCAGAAGGACCAGCGAACCACAGCGAAGTGCCTGGTCACTGCTGCTGGTAGCGGCGTTTTATATCAATATTTACTTATGTGTAATGGCCAGCGCCATCTATGTGGTCAGTTGCTTGTGCAATCGTGCGAGATTCCAGCCGGCCGAACTGGGTCGGTCGCTCATTCCGTTCCTGATAATCGGCGCGAGCTTATTCCTTACCATGCTGCCTATGGATCAATCTTCAGTAGGCAAGGAGGGCGGCTTTGGCATTTATTCGATGAATCTGCTATCGCCCTTTAGTGGCGGAAAATACCTGAACTTTCCCGACCCGGAAATGCCGGGCCAGTATGAAGGATTCAACTACATCGGTCTCGGCGTACTCCTGGCATTTGCCTTGAGCGTCGTGCTCAACCGCAAGGCCGCTGTGGGGAGTTTTTCGCAACATCGGGCATTGACATGGCTAATGTTTCTGTTCGCTGCCTATGCGTTGTCTGACATTGTTTATTACGGCGTCCATCAAGTAGTAACCATTCACTATCCGTCGTTCATGGATCAAATCACTTCCCAGTTCCGTGCATCCGGGCGTTTCTTCTGGCCGGTCGGATACTGCGTCGCTATCTTTGCAGTCGCGACCCTGTACAAGAAACTTAGCCCGGTTTTATTTTCCGTGTGCATGGTTTTACTGGTGCTGCTGCAAATGGCGGACCTGACTAACCTGCGCCATCGGCTTGTCGATACCGCCAAGCGTCCGGCTTCTCTTGTATTGACGCAGTCTGCGTGGGATGAAAAAGTCACCGGCGACATTCAGTATCTATATTTCTTTCCGAAGTTTCGCTGTGGACGTTCCGAGTTGATTCTCAATACCTTGATGCCCACTATGCGCTACGCCGTTGTGCATGGCCTCAAGCTTAATACTGGCTATGTATCCCGCGCGAATTCCAATTGTAGCGTCGAGAGCACAAAGGCTGAAATTGCTTCATCAGCACCGGACCACTCCTTGTATGTGTTCGTCAAAGGTGACTATCCGCAAGTGGAGCAGGTGAAAGCCTTGTTCCCTGATAATGATCAGCCAACATGTACAGACGTCGACTTTGCCCATATCTGCCGTCTAAATCACCGGGTGCGTGAAACTCAATGATAACTTTAGAAAAACGCAAAATTTCCCTAGTGTCCCCTTTCTATAATGAAGAAAAGGGCGTACAGGCATTCTTCAATCGTATCAATGAAGTGTTTGAGCCGCTTGCAGACCGGTACGATCTTGAAGTCATCGCCATTAACGACGGAAGCCGTGATCAGACCTACGAGGAACTGATCAAGGCCAAAGCGAAAAACCAATACCTGACAATTGTCGACCTGTCGCGTAATTTCGGTAAGGAGGCTGCCATTTCTGCAGGGCTGGACTTCGCGACCGGTGATGCGGTGATTCCAATTGACTCCGATCTTCAGCATCCACCGGAAGTGGTCATTGAACTCATTGAAAAATGGGAAGAGGGCGCAGAGGTGGTTCTAGCCAAGCGAGTCGACCGTGAAACCGACCGGGCCATTCAAAAGCTGAGTGCCAACTACTTCTACAAATTCCACAACCGTATTTCCGACATCGATATCCCGGCCGATGTCGGCGATTTTCGCTTGATGGATCGCAAGGTGGTCGAGGCGTTGAAGACGTTGCCTGAGACCCGCCGCTTCATGAAAGGCCTGTTCGCCTGGGTAGGTTTCCGTACCACTACGGTGGAGTACAAGGTGGCCCCCCGCGAGCACGGCACAACTAGCTTCAATACATGGAAGTTGTGGAACTTCGCGCTCGAAGGTATTACCAGCTTCAGTTCTGTACCTCTTCGAGTCTGGACCTATCTGGGCTTTGCGGTCTCAGCTTTGTCATTCCTTTACGCAGCCTATCTGTTAATTAAGACATTTTTCTTTGGTGCTGACACTCCTGGTTACGCCTCAATCATGATTACCGTGCTGTTCGCCAGTGGTGCGCAGCTGATCGGGATTGGCGTTCTCGGCGAGTATGTGGGCAGGATCTTTGCCGAGTCCAAGAATCGGCCGGTATATATTGTCCGTGACGTGATCAAGTGAGCAACGTGATCATTTCCGCGAAATACCATGAATTCATACGCTTCGGTCTGGTTGGCGTAGCGAACACAGCAGTGCATGCCGGTATCGTCATTGCATTGATGGAGGTCTTCGCGCCACTAGCCTTTGTGGCTAATGGTGTGGCATTTGTATTTGCCAATTTGATGTCATACGCGCTCAACAGCCGTTTTACATTCAAGACCCCTGTAAGCTTCCTGGGCTACCGGCGCTTCCTTCTGGTATCCTTGGTATCTTTGGTGCTCACGCTCTTGATCACTTCCGTAGTTGAATACTTTGGTTGGCATTACGGTGTTGGCTTGGTAATGGTGATCCTTGTGGTGCCGGTATTGAATTACTTGGTCATGAAAGTCTGGGCATTTGCGCCCGCGCGATGACGGTGGTGGCTCGCGCATTTAGTGAGTTGGAGTTGGACGTGGCCGCCATTAAAGTCGTTACAAGACTATCAGCTGGAAAGAGTAGGCAGTAGGTTGCTCAAAGGCTAACACTGCTTTTAGTGGGTCGACGGTTTTAGATATCCGTCGATCCACTAAAGCTAACGCAGTTGATTAGTGCGGATGGCTCTCGTTAAAAATAGCCAGGGGAGCAAGCGACTCATTGTTTTGTAAAAGGTTGGTGTCGGCACCCCAACCATGAAGTATGCCAGCATAATACGATACCGCCTTCAGGGTGGAGTTGGTTCTAATGCAGGCGGAACTCATATCGACTAATTGGTGGGCGTAGTTTTCAGCCGTGAAGGTCGATTTTGCCCATTCCTGTGCTTGCTGGCCTTTTACGTCTAAAAGACCAGGGTTTGCATGGAGAGACAGTAGCGTTGCTTCGAGCTCTTCGATTTCTTTATCATGATTTATTTTTAGAACGTATTGCTCGGGGAGCTCTTTGTAAAAACCTGTATTGGTGACAATCGTGGTTTTTCCATAAAGCATCGCTTCGATTGCCGAGGCGGATGCCGCTTCCAGGCTAGGCCAGCGCAAGCAGCTTATTACGTCTGCATCGATAATGGCGAGTGCCAGGGTGTTGTCGTCAACCTCACCAGAAATCTCGACTTCCACGTCATGACTTTGCGCGAGTTCGAGGATTTTAACTTTCATTTCAGGCTGAATGGCTCCGACCAGTCGATAAGACACAGTCTCTCGAAGCGTTGGGTTGCCACCTATAGCCTTGATGCAGCTTTCGACTCGCTTGTTGGGGTTCACATGCCCGATTGTCAGTAGCTTGAGCTTGGTCGTTGGCAAGGGCTTTTGCTTTGATCCTGCTAACGCAAGGCCGGGAGAGTTGTAAGCCAAGGGTACTACTCGCACTGGTCCTGGGCAGGATTTTATGACTCTATCGCAACCCCACTTACTATGAGTCACCGTGCCGGATGCCATCGAGCAAATCCACTCAGTCATAGGCCACTGATCTTTGGTCAGCTCAATGAACTCTTCACTGCTATTAACGTTGAAAAAGCGCTCCGACGCCTCTTTCGAATAGTAAATCTTCAGGACTTTTCTAGCCTGCTCGATATTATTGTGAGCCCAGCCCCAAAATAAATTGCCCAGAAAAAAATCATGCAAGCAAACAATACCACTATGCCGCGTTAGCCACTCAACGCTGCCTTGGTGGAATTGGTAATTGTCGCCGATCTGATGAATGCAAGCATCGGCGCGTATGATATTAGCCTCAACTTCAGCAGTGTCTACCCAGGAAATAATTTTGCAGCCGAAATCATGCGTTTCGGTATTCAGGTGGCCAGCCATTTCTGTACGAACAATGACGACTTCATGTTTTTGGGACAAAAGAGCATGCGTCACTAGGCTTGTCATCCGGCCAATGGCCGAAGTTTGAATGGCAGGGGTGAAAATTAGAAACTTCATTTCAGCAGTGCCTCGATGGTTTCATTCCAATTGACGCCCAGACTATTCCACAGTGCGTGTGCGGCAGCTCCATATTCGACGGTTGTAGTTTTACTTGCCACTACAGCGCTCATGGCTGCGGCCAGGCCGTCAACGGTGGGTTCTGCCACCCAGCCGGTAACACGGTCCTTGACCAATCCCAATATGCCGCCGCTATCAGTAGTGGTGATCAGCGCCTTGGAGGCAGTAGCGGCCTCCATGGCCACATAACCCAGCGAGTCTTCATCGAATGGTATGTAGGCAACAGCCATCGCTCCGTTTACGTAGTTGACATAGGTCGAGCGCGGCAAAAAGCGCAGATCCAGGCGGACCCTATCCGTAACGCCCAATGCTTGGGCCATCTCAAGCAGTTGCTCAGCATCCGCTGGAGACTCTGGTGGCCCGGCAATAATCAACTTGACGCGTTTATCGGTCTTGGCCAAGGCCTGAAGAAGCAGGAACTGGCGCTTCATGCCATTTACTCTACCTCCAGCGAAAATGTAGTCACCGTGAGTGCCGTTGATAAATGATTCTGGATCATTGACTGGTGGCAGCAATACAGTGGAATCAAAGCCGTTATATTTCAAAAGACGTTGGCGGGTCACTTCCGAGTTGGTGTAGATATGTCTGCTCTGAGAAAAGCATTCGTTATCTGCATTTCGAATAGTTGAGCGAATATCGTCTCCACTCTGGCCGGGCGGTAGATTTGTTTGACCTGCATCAAACAAATCGTAAGCCTGGCGATACTGGTGCAAAAGCCACAACGATTTTCTTGGATGCGGAATCAGGTAGGCAGGAAACTTAAGTGCGATTACATGATCCACATTTGTCAGTTCAAGTGCGCGTGCCATCAACATCTGGGAGGGTATCTTGTTCGAAGGCTCCCACTGAAACGGAATGCGCAAGATTTCGGACTCGTGTCCTGCAAGAGTCAGATGCTTTTGCAAATTGACGGCGAGTTCTTCAGCACCGCCCCATATGAAAGGCGCCATGTTGTTGACAACCAAAACTTTCATGCTAGAAGTCGCTCTAGAACGTGTTTCCAGGAAATATTCAAGTCAGCCAAGCGTTGTTTGGCATTGACGCCCATGGCTTCAGTGTCCGGCCGATTCATGTAAAGCCTGTCCATCGCCAGAGCGAGAGATTCTGGCGTAGGATCGGCAATTAGACCATTGAAGCCATCCTGTACCAGCTCCAGAACTCCGCCTGAATCCGTCGTGGTCAAAATCGCTTTAGAGGAATGGCTGGCTTCCAGGCTAGGATAGCCGTAAGAGTCTTCGTCTAACGGTAAATAGGCCGCCGCGAGACACTTTGCAAACTGCTCGACTTTTTCTTCCTCGGTAATCCAGCGATTGTCCAGAATAACCCGGTCGGAAAGTTCAGCCTCCTTAATTTTGTCTTCAATCAAATTGGGGTATTCAGCTCCGCCACTGGAACCTAAAAGCCTCAATCGCACCGGTGTCTTGGTGTGCGCCATGGCTTCTACCAGCAAGTGTTGGCGTTTATGGTGTTCCAGTCGGCAGATATACACAATTTCATCGCTTTGCCCAGAGCAATGAAAACGTTCAGGTAGAAAAACCGGCGGGTACAAAACCTCGCTGCCCACTCCGTTGTAACGCTTAAGTCTTGCCGACACAACTTGCGAGTTGGTAAACACGGTTCTCGCTTCACGCAGTGCTTGATCGTCAACGGAATACAATGCGTCGCGAAAGCCGCGGAACTTTTCGTTGTCGGGATACGGGCGATACTCGGAGTCCCATAGGTCATAAAAAATGCGCACGTGGTGAATAAACCACAAAATTTTATGTGGGTGGGGAATCAAGTGAGCTTGCGGTCGGAAGCAAATTATCCGATCGGCGGACTGAAGATCTACCCAGCGGAATGCCATCATTTGCTGAAACAATGTGTCGGGATTGTCTATCTCTGGTAGATAGACAATCTCAACCTGGTGGCCTGCTTCCTGTAATGTGGTCGCAAGCCAGTCCACGATGTTTCGGCCTCCGCCAAATACAAACGGCACCATTGTAGAACATAGTGCTATTTTCATTTTTACGAGAGGACCTTTTTCAAGCTATCCGCGATGCGAAGGATATCTTCCTGGGTCAGATCCTGGTGTGTTGGCAAGTTAATGCCTCGGCCGGCCCAAAGATCTGCAATTGGGTAGGTGCCATCTTCTTTATAGGGCGGCAATACATGCATTGGATAGAACACAGGCCGGGTTTCAATGCCCATATCGTCCAGTATTTTCATTACGGTATCACGCTTGTTTTCGTCACCGTCGCGCAAGAAAATGTTGTACATCCAGAATACTTGCTTCGCCCAACTGGCTTGAGTTGGAAGTACGATCTTGTCTTGCAGGTCCTGAAGGGCGTCGTTGTACCATGCGGCGAGTTGGTTACGCTCAGCCAGCGCGGTGTCGATATTTTCCATTTGTGCCAAGCCAATAGCGGCCTGAATATTCGTCATTCGGTAGTTGTAACCAACTACAGGGAACCAATAGCGGCGCTGGGGGTCCATTCCTTGTCCACGCAACAGTCGAAGCTTGGCGGCCAGCTTATCGTCATTGGTGGTGATCATCCCACCCTCACCAGTGGTGATGATCTTGTTACCAAAGAAGCTAAAGGTCGCACATGTACCCAGTGTGCCGACTTTCTTGCGTTGTACTTCGGCGCCGTGTGCTTCTGCAGCGTCCTCGACAACCCAAAGACCGTGCTTACGGGCGATTTCGTTAACCAAGTCCATTTTAGCGGGGTGACCATACAAATGAACAGGAATAATGCCCTTTGTTTTCGTTGTTATTTTGCTTTCGATTTCCAGCGGATTAATGTTCATGGTCTCGACGCAGACGTCGACCAAAACAGGGGTAGCGCCGCAATAACGTACAGCGTTGGCCGTGGCGATATAGGTAACGGTCGGAATGATGACTTCGTCCCCGGGCTGCAAGTCCAGAGCCACCAGTGCGAGATGGAGTGCAGTCGTACCATTGTTCGTGGCTATCGCATGTTTGACGTCGCAGAATTTGGCAAAGCTGTCTTCAAACGCGCCGATGTATTTTCCGTTTGACGAGATCCAGTTCGTGTCAAGACAGTCGAGTACATACTTGCGTTCGTTTCCAGCCAGTTTTGGTTGCGCGACAGAAATACGTTTCATGCTTCGTCCTTCAGATATTATTTATAGCTTTGGCTGGAACGCCAACGACTGTGGTTTTCGAATTGACACTCGATATTACCACGCTTCCTGCACCAATCATCACGAACTCGCCCACGCAGATGGTCGGAATGATTTTGGTACCGATACCGACAAATGTCTCTTGACCGATCGTTACATTGCCGGCAAGAGCAGATTGTGGGGCAATGTGGGCAGCGCGCCCGATTTGACAATCGTGGTCAACCGTAGCCCCAGTATTAATGATGCACAAGTCACCTATCGAGGATTCCGCGTTTATCACAGCGCCAGCCATTACCGCCACGCCTTTGCCTATTATGGCGGACGGGGAGATAACGGCGTTTGGACTGATGGCATTGACCAACTCGAAGCCGACGTCGGTAGCGAACTGAGCCAGACGACTCCGCAGGGCGTTCGAGCCAAGGGCGACAAACACTTTCGAATACCCTTCTTTGCGCAGTTTCGCCAGATAATCGTCGGATTTAAGTACAGGTACACCCGCGCAGGTGTCTGAACTGTCAGAGGAGCCAATACAAAAAGCAACTACCTCACCCTGTGCCTTGAGCAGCTCAATGCAAACTTTTGCATGACCACCAGCACCTATAACAACGATCTCAGTCTTCATGCTTTGTTTCCAATAGATCGGCCGTTTCGGCCTTAGAGAAAAACAGGTTTACTGACCCAGCTGCTTTGAGCTTCTCAAGACTGTAGGTCTCCAGTTCGCCGGAGCCGGCGCTGATGATTTGGTAGTCGAAACCCAGCTTGGTGAATGTCTCGAGCCAATCTTCAACGGTATGATCCGTGCGTTCCAGGTGGGACAGGCCTAACTCTACGATTAGTTTGATTTGCGGGTTATTCTTCAGTAGCTGCGTGGCTCCCTCAATAACGTCTAGCTCCGCGCCTTCTGCATCAATTTTCAGAAGATGAACCACTTGGTTTGGACTTACGATGTCATCCAGAGAAGTCAAATCGACTTTTACTGGCGGTTTTGCCAGAGCAGTAGGTGTGTTGAGTTTAAACAAGGAGTGGTGGCCGCTTGTCGCACCTAGATTGAGCGACTGCGAGCCTGACTTGTTCGACACAGCCAGTTGATGAGTTTCAGTGATTTCTGAATAACCATTAATCCACATGGTTTTATCGATCAAGGCTTTCGTCGGGCCGAAGGGCTCGAAGCCAATAATCTTGCCGGACCCCTGCATGGCTTGAGCAGCCGCGAGCATATGCATGCCGATGTTGGCACCAACGTCGATATACACATCACCAGGCTTGATTAGCTTTTGGATGAGCAGGCGGGTGCCAGGTTCCAGCTCTCCAGCTTCGAGCAGAATCGCGATCAATGCATGATCGCTTGCTGAGCAAAGCACATAACCGATTTCGCTCCTGATCATTATTTCATCGTTGCCACAGTTCACGGCGACACGTCGGGCAGAGGCGCAGGTGTAACTTTCAATTCTGTTGATTTGTTGAAGCAGATCCCAGGAAGCTCCTATCTGAGGGTAGGTGAATTCTTCGGTTGTTTTGATCTGCTGTTGCGCATCTCTCAGTGCTTCAAGTTGAGCACTGGTGAGCTCTTCCATTCTTTTGATTTGCTGAAGCAGATCAGGAGGCAATTGATGTTGAGCGCTGGTGATTTGATCTAATTGCTGCGCAGTCAGTCGCTGCGTCGCTGCAATTGAGGCAATTCGGTGTTCCAGCGCTTCGAGTTTTGAGAGTAGCGCTTGGGTGCTTGCTTGATGTTGTTGGGCAAAATTGATGGAAACATCATTAAAGCCAGCGAGAAAATACTGGCGAGTACGAAAAGCGATTGGCTTGACCAGCGGCTTCAGGCACCTGTAGGCGTGTTTTGCAATAAATCGCAGTGTTCGTTTAATTCTGGTCTTGAGTCTGGCGCGGTGCGCACAGGACTTCTCGGTGACGACCTGAGGCTCCTCAGCAAAGCCCTGAGGCACTTCAGCCACGGTTTGAGGCTCTACAGTTAGATCTGCCACATAGTCATCATTCGGCAAAACAACGCTGGCACTTTGCATCCGTTTGGAGGCGGATGAAAATGCGGTGCCGACATCGATGCTTTCGCGTTTTATCGTCTTCATCTACGCTTAAGCTCCAAAATAGGCGGCAGTGACCGTTTCCGCATCGCCGTCCATTTTTATCTTTCCGTGTTCCAGCCATAGCACTCGATTGCAGGTGTGCATGACCAGTTCGCGGGAGTGGCTGGCAATGACCAGAATATTGGTCGACTTTACTAGCTCATTCATACGTGTTTCGGCCTTTTGCTTGAAACCTTCATCGCCTACCGATAGCCACTCATCCATCAACAGGATTTCTGGCCTGACGGTGGTAGATACGGCGAAGGCCAGGCGTAGGTGCATACCGGTGGAGTAAGTGCGCAAAGGCATGTCCACGAAATCACCCAGTTCCGAGAACTCGATAATCTCATCAAGTTTTTCTGCAATTTCGGCCTTGGTCATTCCCAGGAGGCCACCGCGCAGGAAGATGTTTTCCCTGCCCGTCGCTTCAGGGTCGATGCCCAAGGAGATATCGATGAGCGAACCTATTTCTCCATTGATTCGAGCGGTGCCCGAAGAGGGTTCGTATACGCTGCTCAGCAAGCGTAACAAGGTGCTTTTGCCAGCGCCGTTATGCCCGAGCAGACCGACACGATCACCTTTGTTGAATGTGAAGGTCAGGTCTTCAAGGGCGCGGACAACTACACGACCTTGCTGGTCGGAGCCCAGCTGTCCGCCTGTTGCTACCTGGATCAATCGTTTCTTCAGAGAGCGGCCGTTTGCGTTGTAGATGGGGAAGTCCACGCAAACATTTTTGAATTCAATAGAGGACATTAGGATTTCTTCTTAGAGCCAGTAAGCGATACGACGCTTGTATCGGCCATAGACTGCGAGTGCGATGAGCCATCCAGCGGCGGCCATGCCGAGCGAAACCCACCAATTGCTGTCGGTTGGCATCTGCCCTATAAGCGGCGAGCGTACCACGGAAATAAGATGATAGGCCGGGTTGAGATCCAGCAGATAAAGGCCTGCACGCTGTGGCAGTAAGCTTGGCAACCACATGATCGGCGTGAGGTAGAAAATGACCTGCAACAGGCTGCCGATGATCTGGGGGAGATCGCGATAACGCGCGCACAAAACGGCTAGCAGCAATGCGATCCAGCCCAGATTTATCAGTAAGAGAACCAAGCCGGGGAGGCTGGCTAGCGCAATCCAGGTCAGCGGTTTTCCGACCGCGAGCAGTACTAGCGGAAAGATCACTATGTTGTGACCCAGAATCAATATGTTTCGCCAGATCAGGCGCAGTATGTGGGTGAACAAGGGAATCGGCAGTTGCTTGATGATGCCTTCGGCAGCAATGAAGCCGGTGCACCCTTCAATTATGACGGTTGAGATGAAGCTCCAGATAATCATGCCGACTGCAAGGAAAGGCAAGAACTCCTGGATGGGCGAATTGAATATCTGCCCAAAAACGACACCGATGGTGCCGATCATCACGCCCATGCTGATTGTCAACCAGAACGGCCCCAGCGCAGACCTTCTATAGCGCTGACGAACGTCTTGCCAGCCAAGCATTCCTACCAAAGCGTATCGCCTTGTCGCGGCGATGATGTCTGACAGGGCGATACTTACCGAATCATTGCGCATTAAAAACACCAGTTTATAAAAAACAGGCCATTTTAGGTTGGCAGCAAGGGCGTGTCACCCTTTCTAGTTTTTTCTTTGCAGCTTTCAGGTGGTTGCTTGCAGCGTAGTCTGAGTGCCCTTCAGCGGCTGATCACACTTCGTGCCGAGCGACAGGCTGTAGTGGGTCATCCGATCTCGGGCGCGACGTTGTTTTTCCTCGGCCTGAGCTGTCGCCAGCCCGCCGTTGATAGTGTCGTGGCATCCGCTACGTCATTCTCGTCGGTTTTGCGCCCCGGCACAGCGCGGGCCTCTCGGGCATCAACCATTCCGAGGTTTTACAGTCAGATGGCCACGTGCTCAAGGTTGGAAATGCAAGCCTCGAAGGTTTGAACGCTTCTTTGGCGAGGACTATGGGAGTGGGGACAACATGAGAGCGGGAGCTAAAATCAATGTCTGCCGCTCGGTTGTGGCTAGCTTGGGGTGGCTTCAGTTCACCGTTCTAAACGGGCTCACTACGCGCTCCGGGGCAGAAGCTTTCGCTGGCAGGGCCGACATGTCAGGCGAGCGGCGGGCTTAGATAGTGCATGGCCTCAATCGAGCGCGGGGCTTACGGCCTCGCGCTTCAATGACGTTGTCTGATATCAGGCGCCTTTATCTGGCGAGCATTGTTGCCAAAATGGGTGTCTGGTTTCATTAGGCCGCTAAAAAAAGGTCGGGCTCGCTATTCAAGAATGATGCTCCCATCTTCCCATCGAGCAGTTAGAACGAGGGGGGGGGTGGGTGATTGAGGTATCTCTTCACATCGAGGTGTGGATACAACCGGAAAACGTTGAGCCACCGGATGTATGCGATCAATCGTTAGAGGGGTGCATACAGTGCCGTTGATGCCCTTTCCAAGGGCGGACATTGCGCTGCTCAGGGCGCCTACATATAAAGTATAGACATCTCCGAGTACTCCAGTGGTATCCCTTATGAGTATCGACGAGCTGTTATTTTTTTCAGTAGCGGCCAATGTTTGTTTTAGAACACTTTGTTGGATTTCTCCGTACTGCCTTGTTCCGAACGCAATCGAGGTGCTTGCTACAATCAGGATTAAGGCGGCAAACGAAGCAGTGCTCGCACTTAACTTGATTGTTTGATTTTTTCTAAAGTAGCTCAAGGCTGAAAGGCAGATAAGTACGAAGGCTGTTGATACCGGGTAAAGTACTCGATCGATGTCGTTGATGTGCAATGCGCTAACATAAATTAGAGAAAATAGTGGTAATGAGATTACGAGTAAGCTGATAAGTGCGAAAGTGGCGACTTTGGATTTTAGCGTCGGCAGGTGACTTATTGCATCTCTACTCAGGAACAGAACTACAGATAAATATACTGGCAACAGTAGCGAGCTACCGAATGCAGTGGTAAATGCAGATTTGATGTGGGTGAAAAGCCCTACGATGGTAAGCAGTCTGGCGCCGTCGCCTGCCAGTGCCGCTTCATATCCGCCGCCACCAACTTTTCTGGAAATAAATAAGCAGTAGGCGCCATACAAGGCGAATCCTGCTCCAAGCGTAATCCAAAGGCGTAACGCATTAATGATTTTTTGTCGCAGGTCGGGCGGTAGTGAGTTATCACTGTTGCGCCACATAAATGAGAATAGCGGTATTGCGAGTAAGCATAAAACCAATCCTTGATACATCGACAGTAGTAGCAGTACGGAAATAGCGCAGCCGATAGCCATTGTGACGGACCAGCGGTGAGATAGCCGGATTGCAAAGCCCAAGGCTGCAAAAAAAAGAACAGCAGATAGTTGCGCTGGGCCATAACGTCCGAGCCAGGCGCCTGGCCATAGTATAAGCGCTGCAGCAAGTGTTGAAATAATCCAGCGCTCATACCCACCTAAGAATGGAGATACAGCCCAGCGGGTGACCAAATAGCGCGCCACTAATATCACGGTAGTGCCCGCAGCTACCCCGAAAGGTTGCCCATTACCAATAATCCACTGAAGTGCAAAAGAGGCGAAATGCAGTGGTCGCATCGCAGTGGAAGGGAGGAATTCTGTGAGAAAACCGAGTCCATGGCTATTGAACGCTACGAACATATCCCACTCTTCAACCAGCGGTCTGACAGACCAGAAAGTTAGAGCTGATAAAATGAATACTGTGAAGGCTTCAAGTGCTATCAGTGAGCGGTAGTTGATGTCGCTCGATTGCGTTGGGGTCAGGTTTCTTTGTTCGGCTATGTTGTTGGTCATGTTTTTAATTTAATTAATCGTTATAGGGGGCGTTAAACCTGTGGCCGAAAATATCGCAGTGATATTTAATGTAGCGCGGAAGGCTACAGCTGTCCTCCGTTGATCTCGCCTGCGTACTTTACCTTACATTGATTTTCTTCGCTGCGGTAATCGGGGGGAGGGGGGCGTGTACTTTTCACTGGTCGGCGTGGGCATGTTCTGCACTTCGGGTTGAACGGGGGGGGGGGGGGGGGGGGGGGGTCCCCCCGGCTGAGCGGTTTTGGGGCCAGCCCCCCTCAAGCCCCCCCGGGTCTGAGCAAGATCCTCAT
>NZ_JBYTEO010000039.1:0-9883 GCF_058791355.1 Pseudomonas sp. EB271-G4-1 | reverse complement strand
CCCCCCCCCCCCCCCCCCCCCCCCCCCCCCCCCCCCCCCCCCCCCCCCCCCCTCCCCCCCGGTCACCTAGGCTGAGCGGTTGTGGGGCCAGCCATCCGCAAGCACCTCAGGGTATGAGCACGATCATCATTGAAAGGCGTTGCATCAGTACACCTTGTACTTTTATCTGGTTTCGCAGGTGCTTGCCGTAGCCGTGTTTAGCAAATGGTTGCGCCAGGAGCAGTTGATGTTCCGTGTCGATCCAGTCCGATCGGAACCGATATCTTCCAGGCAGGCCACTTCAGGCCTTGGCGCGACGGTCGTTCGTGGGGTATCAACCTGCCCCTTGCTATAAAGGCGTGAGTTTCGTGCTCGCTGCTGGCGACGAGGATGCCTCAGTCATGATTTCCGCGACTTTTGCAGCGCTGGTTTTTAGAGGGATACCGGCGATTAAGCATGTTCCAGCACATGGCGTACGAAGCCGCATCATGAGCTTTCACGCTTGGCCGTCAGGTGATAAACCCCTGCAAAGCTGCGAAGTTTGTTCGGCAGCAACGAGCGAATGGCATGCGCTGTCACATATGCAATCAGTTCAGCCGATCTTGAGAGCGTTGTCGGAGGGCTATGATTGCGTTGGCAGGCAATCGGGTCTCGGTGGTGATCGCGGGTGGGGGGGGGCGTGATAGCCTAGGTCGTACTCAGCCCTTTTTATTTTTATGAGGCTGAAACTTTTTTGGGGCGTGATTTCCCATCGCTATATTTTGTGGCGCTGATCTTGATGTTGAGGTCGAGGGGCGCCATTCTAATCTGTATGATGATGGGTCGCGTGGTCTCGATGTGCTGCCTAGCATCGTGCTACCTGGAACGAAATTGGTCTGGCATGCCTTAACTGGCATCGAAAATGGAGTTAAGAAGCTCGAATGAAAGCAATTGTCACTGGTATTACAGGTCAAGACGGCGCCTACCTGGCGGAACTGCTGCTGGAGAAGGGGTACACCGTATACGGTACCTACCGTCGTACCAGCTCTGTCAATTTCTGGCGCATCGAAGAGTTGGGCATTCAATCCAACCCTAACCTGCATCTGGTCGAATACGACCTGACTGACCTGTCAGCCAGCATCCGCCTGCTGCAAACTACCGAAGCCACTGAGGTCTACAACCTTGCGGCGCAGAGCTTTGTGGGTGTTTCGTTCGAGCAGCCGCTGACCACTGCTGAAATTACCGGCCTGGGCGCGGTCAACCTGCTGGAAGCCATCCGTATCGTTAATCCCAAGGTGCGCTTCTACCAGGCATCTACCTCCGAGATGTTCGGTAAGGTACAAGCTATTCCGCAGATCGAAAGCACGCCTTTCTACCCGCGTAGCCCGTATGGTGTGGCCAAGCTTTACGCTCACTGGATGACCATCAACTATCGTGAGTCGTACGGGATTTTCGCTACCAGCGGCATCTTGTTCAACCATGAGTCTCCGCTGCGTGGCCGTGAGTTTGTAACTCGCAAAATCACCGACTCCGTCGCCAAGATCAAACTGGGTCTGATGGACAAGATGGAATTGGGCAACCTGGACGCCAAGCGCGATTGGGGTTTTGCCAAGGAGTACGTGGAAGGCATGTGGCGCATGCTGCAGGCCGATGAGCCGGATACTTTCGTGTTGGCGACCAATCGCACCGAAACTGTTCGCGACTTCGTTTCCATGGCCTTCAAGGCAGTGGGTATCACCATTTCCTGGTCCGGTACTGCGGAAGACGAACAGGGCACTGATGCAGCAACCGGCAAGGTGCTGGTCACGATCAACCCGAAATTCTACCGCCCGACTGAAGTTGAGTTGCTGATCGGTAACCCGGCCAAAGCCAAGGAAGTTCTCGGTTGGGAGCCAAAAACTACGTTGGAAGAGCTGTGCCGCATGATGGTTGATGCTGACCTGCGTCGTAATGAACAAGGATTCTCGTTCTGATGACCAATGCTGGCAAACGTGCGCTGATTACGGGTATTCAAGGCTTCACCGGTCGTTACATGACTGCTGAACTTCGAGCTCATGGCTACGAGGTTTTCGGATTGGGCAGTCAGCCCTCCGATGAGCACAACTATCATCAGGTAGACTTGGCCGATGGTCCTGGTTTGCGCACGTTGCTGGCAAAGATTCAGCCTGACGTTGTGGTGCATCTCGCAGCATTGGCGTTTGTTGGGCATGGCGCAGCGCAGGCGTTCTATCAGGTCAACCTGATTGGCACGTGCAATTTGCTGGAAGCCATTGCTGGCAGCGGCAAGACGCCAGATTGCGTATTGATTGCCAGTAGCGCCAATGTCTATGGCAACGCGTCGGGTGGCTTGTTGTCGGAGGCCACGCCCCCGGCACCCGCCAACGATTATGCTGTCAGCAAGTTGGCCATGGAATACATGGCCAACCTGTGGCACGACCGTCTACCCATCGTCATCACTCGTCCGTTCAACTACACGGGCGTTGGCCAGGCTGAAAACTTCCTGTTGCCAAAAATTGTTTCTCATTTCCGCCGCAGGGCGCAGAGGATCGAACTCGGTAACCTGGATGTCTGGCGCGACTTCAGCGATGTTCGCGCGTTAGTGGCTGCTTATCGGGAATTAATTGAAGCGAGACCGCTTGGTCAGACTATCAATGTCAGTTCGGGGCAGGCCCATTCGCTGCGTGAGATCATCGAGCTGTGTAAAGGGATTACCGGGCACGATATCGAGGTTGATGTGAATCCTGCCTTTGTCCGTGCCAACGAGGTGAAAACCCTCTGCGGAGATAACTCCAGATTGCTGGCGCTAGTACCTGGCTGGGTAACCCCTTCCTTGGGCGAAACCCTGAACTGGATGCTGACGGCCGATTAAATGAAGTTAATTCTGTCTGTTGAACCGGTTCGCTTCCCGCTAACCGGTATTGGTCGTTATACCTATGAATTGGCGCTGCGACTGCAGCAGAGTCCAGAAATCGTCGATCTGCAGTTTTTTTCTGGTCGACGGTTTTTGCCGGCGTTACCGACGGCTGCCGAAGCGTCCGGTAGCGGTTACGGCCTGAAACGGGCTGTACAAAAAAACTTCCTGGCAGTCGAGGCTTATCGCCTCCTGATGCCATTGCTCAGGAAGAATGCTTTAAAAGGTCATGGTGATTTTCTTTACCATAGCCCTAATTATTATCTGCCGCCTTTCGCCGGCCGCAGTGTTGCAACTTTTCATGATTTATCGCCCTTTACCTGGTCTCACTGCCATGCGCCGCAGCTTGTGCGCTACTTGCAGAAAGAGCTTAAAACCACTTTGGTAAGGGCGGATGCGCTGATCACTGACTCCGAATATACGCGCAGGGAGTTAGCCGATTACTTTTCCTGGCCTATCGAGCGTATCCATACGGTACCGCTCGCGAGTTCCGCGGAGTTTCATCCTCGTAGCGAAGAAGTGCTCAGAAACGCGCTTTCGCGTCATGGACTTGAGGTAGGCGGTTACAGCCTTTTTGTCGGGACAATCGAGCCTCGCAAGAACATCGAAACGTTGCTTGATGCCTACTCCCGGCTTCCGCTTGAGTTGCGCAAGCGCTGGCCGTTGGTGTTGACTGGTTATCATGGCTGGCGAAACGAGGCCATTCACCAGCGTCTGGAAAGTGCAAAACGCGAAGGCTGGGCTAATTACCTGGGTTTTGTACCCAGTGAAGATCTTCCTTTGTTGTTTGCTGGTGCTCGTCTTTTTACCTTTCCCTCTCTTTATGAAGGGTTTGGATTGCCAGTACTTGAAGCGATGAGTTCTGGTGTGCCAGTGGTCTGCTCAAACAGTTCTTCGTTACCGGAAGTCGCCGGTGAAGCCGCATTGATGTGCGATGCCAAGGACACGGAAACGCTGACACAGCTTATCCGGCGAGGCCTGGAAGATGAGATGTGGCGTGCCAATGCCATCGAGCAAGGCTTGTTGCATGCTGCCAGGTTTTCCTGGGAGCGCTGTGCAATGGAAACGCTTGAGGTTTACCAGAAGGTGATCAAGGGACAATGATCAAGGTACTGCACTTCTTCAAAACGTACTATCCGGAGACCATGGGTGGTATTGAGCAAGTCATTTTTCAGATTGCCGAGGGCGGAATCCGCCACGGGTTTGAGTCTGAAGTGCTTTATCTCAGTGAGCGAGGTGCGGCGCGCAATGAAAGGGTTGGACACCATTTGACTCATCGCTCCAAACTCGATTTGCATGTCGCCTCCACCGGTTTCTCGCTATCAGCGTTCAAGGATTTTGCTGAGTTGGCGAAGAGGGCCGACATTGTTCACTACCACTTCCCATGGCCTTACATGGACCTGGTGCATTTTGTCAGTCGAATCAACAAGCCAGCTGTCGTCAGTTATCACTCGGATATCGTCAAGCAAAAAACGCTTCTCAAGCTTTATCAGCCGTTGATGAATCGCTTCTTGTCCAGTATTGACTGTATTGTCGCTTCTTCACCTAACTATGCTGAAAGCAGTCCGGTATTAACACACTTCAAAGACAAGGTTCGTGTCGTGCCTTATGGGTTGGACCGCGAAACCTACCCCACGCCTTTGGCTGAGAAGCTTGCATTGTGGCGTGAGCGTCTGGGGGAACGTTTTTTTCTGTTCGTCGGTGCGTTGCGTTACTACAAGGGACTGGACTACCTGCTAGAGGCCGCCCAAGCGACACAACTCCCCGTCGTCATCCTGGGAGGAGGGGGGCTCGAGGCTGAGCTCAAGGCCAAAGCCAAGCAATTAGGCACGTCCAACGTGCATTTCCTTGGTGGGTTACCTGACGAAGACAAGGCTGCTCTTCTGCAGCTGTGCTACGCCTTCGTTTTCCCTTCGCACCTGCGATCTGAGTCGTTTGGTATTTCGTTGCTTGAAGGGGCTATGTACGGGAAGCCGATGATTTCCTGTGAAATTGGTTCTGGCACCACTTACATCAACATCGCTGGGGAGACCGGTTTGGTCGTGCCGCCTCGCGATTCAGTCGCGCTGGCCGCAGCAATGACCTGCCTCTGGAATCAGCCGGATGTGGCGGCAGCGATGGGAGAGGCAGCGCAGCGGCGTTTCGAAACAGTGTTCTCTTCTGATTCGATGGCAAAATCCTATGCCGAGATTTATCGCTCACTGCTTTGAACAATTTGGCACAGTGCCCGGGCATTGAAGTTTTTTTGTATTCCAAGGGCCACTCATGAGAGCTAAGGCATTTCTGGTTACCGGCGGCAGCGGATTTCTGGGGCGGGCGTTGATCAATCGATTGGTGCAGATGCCTGGATGCACTGTTATAGCGCCGTTGCGAACGCCGTCCGCCACTCTGCCCGTGGGAGTGCGTTCGCTGCAGTTGGGTAAGCTCGATGGAACAAACGACTGGAAGGCTGCCCTGACCGGCGTCGATGTGGTTGTCCATGCGGCTGCTCGGGTGCACGTCATGAATGAGGTGGCTTTGGACCCATTGGCGGCGTTTCGTGAAGTCAACGTTGAAGCTACTCTGAACCTTGCCCGCCAGGCTGCGGCGTGCGGTGTGAAGCGTTTTATCTTCATCAGTTCCATCAAAGTGAATGGGGAAGGCACAGAGCCTGGCGCGGTATACCGGGCAGATGATGCACCAGCCCCCATTGACCCTTATGGCATCTCCAAGTTTGAGGCAGAGAAAGGGTTGATGGTGCTTGCCCTGACCACGGGGATGGAGGTGGTCATCATCCGGCCCGTATTGGTCTATGGCCCCGGCGTCAAAGCCAACTTTCTCAGCATGATGCGTTGGTTATATCGTGGCGTTCCGTTACCTTTTGGCGCTGTCGACAATCGGCGTAGTCTGGTTGCCGTTGACAATCTGGTGGATTTGATCATCACCTGTTCCGATCATCCGGCGGCCGCCAATCAAGTATTCCTTGCCAGCGACGGTGAAGACGTCTCGACCACGCAACTGCTTCGCACGTTAGCTGCAGCCTTGGGCAAGCCAGCCAGATTGCTACCCGTACCGGCGCGACTCCTGAGTGGCGTTGCCGCGTTACTTGGTCAGCGAGCACTGGCTGATCGTATTCTCGGTTCCTTGCAAGTTGATATCAGCAAAAACCGACAACTACTGGGCTGGATACCTCCTGTTCCACTCGATCGAGCTTTGGCCCTGACTGCGAAACATTTCCTGGACTCCCATCAATCATGAGTTATGGCTGGTTTATCCCTGTCATTGTCGCTGTGTCTTTTTCCCTGACCTGGGCTCTGCGTCGTTACGCCTTGTCGCGAAGCCTGATGGATATTCCCAATGCGCGCAGCTCTCACTCGACTCCTACGCCTCGGGGTGGAGGAGTGGCAATTGTTCTGGCATTTACCTTGGCGCTCTTCATGCTTTGGTTTGCAAGTTTGATGACCACCCCGGCGTTTCTAGGCATCTCGGGCGCCGGGGCCCTGATTGCCATTCTCGGATTCATGGATGACCACGGACACATTGCTGCTCGTTGGCGCTTGTTGGGCCATTTCGCTGCATCTATCTGGTTGCTGTTCTGGTTAGGTGGCTTGCCCGTTGTTGAGTTCTTCGGGTACGCATTTGACCTAGGATGGTTTGGTCATGTGCTAGCGGTGTTTTATCTGGTGTGGCTGCTCAACCTTTACAACTTCATGGACGGTATCGATGGAATTGCCAGTGTCGAGGCAATTTGCGTTTGTCTAGGGGCTTGTCTGCTGTACTGGATGAGTAATGCGGCGGACTTGATCTGGGCACCGTTGTTGTTGGCCATTGCCGTGTTCGGTTTCCTGTTCTGGAATTTCCCCCCCGCGAAAATTTTCATGGGGGACGCCGGGAGTGGTTTTCTGGGAATTGTCCTTGGGGGGCTCTCACTTCAGGCAGCGTGGGTATCGGCAGACTTGCTGTGGAGCTGGCTGATCATGCTGGGCGTGTTCATTGTCGATGCAACGTTCACTCTGTTTCGCCGTTTACTCCGTGGCGACAAGGTTTATGAAGCGCATCGCAGTCATGCCTATCAGTTCGCCTCTCGTCGGTTTGGCAGCCATTTGACGGTTACAGCGGTCGTGGGGGCGATCAATTTGCTTTGGTTGTTACCTATCGCAGTAGGCATTGCACATTTTGGGCTGAACGCAGGGGTGGGATTGATTCTGGCCTATGCTCCAATAATTGCGCTGGTCATCAAGTTCCATGCGGGTGAGCTTGAAGCCCCGCCAGTGAAACGCTGAGTGACAGTTTGACCATTTCGATTCTTAAGTGGATAAGATGCGTCTAGAAAACCACTTTGGTGATACTGCAGTTGAGGGGAGAACGCAGAGGTGTTTGAAGACTTCATGGATAAGGTCAGGGCAGGTCTTTTAGGGCTTCCCAGGCGCCGCAAGCGACTGATACAGGTGACCACAGACATTGTTCTGGTCTGGGGAGCTCTGTGGTTGGCATTCCTCGTGCGGCTGGGTGTCGATGATATGTACAACCCTTTCAGGGTCCATTTATGGTTGTTTGTCAGCGCCCCTCTCGTCGCCATACCTCTATTTATCAGGTTCGGCATGTACCGAGCAGTCATGCGCTACTTCGGCAATGACGCGCTCATTGCCATTATCAAGGCAGTCAGTCTTTCCTCGCTGATCCTGGCACTCGTGGTCTATTGGTACAGCAATCACCAAACAGTGGTGCCGAGATCCATCGTCTTTAACTACTGGTGGTTAAGTCTCGTTATCATTGGCGGGCTACGCCTGTGCATGCGCCATTACTTCATGGGCGACTGGTTCGCGGGCGCGCAATATGTACCCTTTACAAGTCGCGATGAAAGCCTCACCAAGGTTGCGATCTACGGTGCGGGAGTGGCTGGCAATCAGTTGGTTGCGGCGCTTCGCATGGGGCGCGTCATGCGGCCAGTGGCGTTTATTGATGACGACCAAAGCATCGCGGATCGGGTAATTGCCGGTCTGCAGGTCTATAAACCTAAGCATATTCAGCAGATGATCAATGAGACGGGGGCTCAGGAGATTCTTCTGGCGCTGCCATCATCTACCCGTGCACGACGTCGGGAGATTCTGACTTTTCTGGAACGTTTTCCGCTGCATATTCGTAGCGTTCCAAATTTTAGCGACCTGGCCAGCGGTCGGGTGAAGGTTGAAGACATTCAGGAAGTCGATATCGCAGATTTGCTGGGGCGCGATTCAGTGCCTGCACAACCTGACTTGCTCGAACACTGTATAAAAGGCAAGACAGTCATGGTGACAGGAGCTGGGGGATCGATCGGTTCGGAGCTCTGTCGACAGATCTTCTCGCTGGCGCCGACCACGCTTTTATTGTTTGATCACAGCGAATTCAACCTCTATAGCATTCTCACAGAGCTGGAGCAGCGTGTAGCCCGGCAGTCGGTACCTATCCGACTGTTGCCGATTCTAGGCTCCATACGTCATCAGGACAAACTGGTGGATGTGATGAAAACCTGGGGTGTAGAAACGGTCTACCACGCCGCGGCATATAAACACGTGCCCATGGTTGAGCACAATATTGCAGAAGGTGTGTTGAACAACGTCATTGGTACGTTAAACACTGCTCAGGCGGCGTTGCAGGCCGGTGTTTCTAACTTTGTGCTTATCTCCACCGACAAAGCGGTACGTCCTACGAATGTGATGGGCAGCACCAAGCGTCTGGCCGAAATGATGCTACAAGCCTTAAGTCACGAAATTGCGCCGGTACTGTTCGGTGATAAGGCCAATGTGTCGAGAGTTAACAAGACGCGCTTTACCATGGTTCGTTTTGGTAATGTGCTGGGGTCTTCAGGTTCGGTGATTCCACTGTTTTACAAGCAGATAAAGTCCGGTGGTCCATTGACGGTTACTCACCCTAAAATCACTCGCTATTTCATGACCATTCCCGAGGCCGCGCAACTGGTGATCCAGGCGGGTTCCATGGGGCAGGGCGGGGATGTGTTCGTGTTAGACATGGGCGAGCCGGTGAAGATTGTCGAGTTGGCAGAGAAGATGATTCATTTGTCCGGTTTGAGTGTCCGTTCGGAGAGAAATCTCCAAGGCGATATCTCGATCGAATTCACCGGACTGCGACCCGGTGAGAAACTTTACGAAGAATTACTGATTGGCGACAATGTCAGTGCCACCCAGCACCCGATGATCATGTGCGCCAATGAAGATCACTTGCCCTGGGAGGCACTCAAAATAAAGCTGTCCGAACTGCTCAGCGCCGTTGAACAGGATGATTACGCGCGTGTGCGCCAGCTACTGCGCGATACCGTCAGCGGTTACACTCCCGATGGCGACATTGTTGACTGGATTTACCAGCAGCGTCGCCTTGAGCCCTGATTGTTTGTATGCGCTCTATAAACCCCAGCGACTTCAAGATGGGCGCATAACCATACGACACCGGCGAGCGGTCGGCTGTATCGAAGAGCAAGTGCAATTTTTGCAATCCATGAATACCGCATTCAAAGCTGAGAGATCCCCGAAGCTATGCTCTCGATTCTCAACCTGTGGCATATAAGAATTTCATTTTCTATTTAGCTGGCATAAGAATGCAAAAATCCCAGCTATTTTAGTGGCACATAAATTCCAGACCGTCTATTTCAACGTAGTACATAAAAATCTGCTCTATTTCTATGGCATAAAAAATGCCATAGAAGTAACACATAAATGCAGAAGTTCGCCCTATCTCTATTCATAAGAGTCATTTTTGCCATGTACCATGGTCATTAGTCCTCTATTGACTGCGCATGTAGTAACTGCGCCACGTATAAGGCTCTTGGCCGTAGACAAACTTGCGGCGCGCACGGGCCGATGGCTTGTACACACATCCAGGATTGGCTAGTTGGGTCTTGACCTGGCTCTTTCAATGCTTGACATGAGATCGTTAGACCACTACATGCCCCCTCATTCCTTGATGTGCGTATTTCGCTCATCGTGACCGGTCATTTCGCTAACAACGTGACCGATTCCTGCCCCCCATTGCGCGGGGTCT
>NZ_JBYTEO010000038.1:0-64173 GCF_058791355.1 Pseudomonas sp. EB271-G4-1 | reverse complement strand
GGCGAGTTTCCAGGCGGCCATCAGGATCGGGAAGTTCCACGGGATGATCTGCCCGACCACGCCCAGGGGTTCATGGATGTGATAGGCCACGGTGTTGCCGTCGATTTCGGCAGCGCTGCCTTCCTGGGCGCGGATGCAGCCGGCGAAGTAGCGGAAATGGTCGGCGGCCAGCGGGATGTCGGCATTGAGGGTTTCGCGCACGGCCTTGCCGTTGTCCCAGGATTCGGTGATTGCCAACAGTTCCAGGTTCTGCTCGATACGGTCGGCGATTTTCAGCAGTACCAGCGAACGCGCCTGGGCGGACGTGGCGCCCCAGGCATCGGCGGCCGCGTGGGCAGCGTCCAGGGCTTTGTCGATGTCTTCAGCCGTGGAGCGCGGGAATTCGGCAATCGGTTGGCCATTCACTGGCGAAGTATTGGTGAAGTACTGACCTTTGACAGGCGCGACGAACTCGCCGCCGATGTAATTTCCATATTTGCTCTTGAACGAAACGATAGCGCCTTCAGTACCGGGGTGAGCGTAACGCATGATGGTTTCTCCTTGGGTTCTTGTGCTTATAAGGAAGACGCGCATGTGCGCTTGCTTTAAGCGTAGAGCAAAGGCCGGGCCACCGCCTTGCAGGTCAGGTAAATCAAGACCTTGCGCGATTTTTGTCGGACGGGCGGGAGGCGCCTGTGACGCTTTCGGTACAGTCCCTGTGACACTTTGTACCGGTTCTGGTGCGGCCTGTGACTGGACGGTCTTGCCAGCGTTGCAATGCTGGCCAGGCTGGAGGATGCTCAGACGCTGCATCACCCTGTAGGAGCTGCCGCAGGCTGCGATCTTTTGATTTTTTTAAGATCAAGATCAAAAGATCGCAGCCTGCGGCAGCTCCTACGGGAACGTGAACCTCTCGGGGGGAGAATAATAAGAAATGCACGACAACCATTTGAGTCGCCATGCCCAGCAAGTGTTGACCGTGACCCAGGGCAAGGCTCACCTGCACGGCCCTGGCAGCGACCCGTCGATCGCCCGTTCCTGGCTGCGCTGCCTTGAGGACTACCACCTCGACCCGGCCTTGAACATGGCGCCGACGGTGCTGGAACATGGCCGCGTGCTGGAAAGTCGCGAACGCTTGCAGCAAGTGCTACACATCGCCGGCAATGAAATGACCAGTCTGCATCAGCAGCTCTCCGGTGCCGGCCATGCCGTGCTGTTGACCGATGCTCGCGGCGTGATCCTCAATTGCGTGACGGCGCCGGCCGAACGCAAGATTTTCGAACGTGCCGGCCTCTGGCTGGGTGCCGACTGGAGCGAGGCCTGTGAAGGCACCAATGGCATCGGCACCTGCCTGGTGGAGCGCCAGTCGCTGACCATTCATCAGGACGAACATTTTCGCGGGCGGCATACCGGCCTGACCTGCTCGGCGAGCCCGGTATTCGATCCGCACGGCGAACTGCTGGCTGTACTCGACGTGTCTTCTGCCCGGCACGAGGTATCGCGGCAAAGCCAATTCCATACCATGGCTTTGGTCAATCTGTCGGCGAAGATGATCGAGAGCTGCTATTTCCTGCGTTGTTTCGATAATCAATGGCTGCTGCGTTTTCATCTGCAGGCCGAGTCCGTCGGCTTGTTCAGCGAAGGGCTGCTGGCGTTCGACGGCGAAGGGCGGATCTGCGCGGTCAATCAGAGTGCACTGAACCTGCTGGGGCATATCCGTGGCGGTTTGTTGGGCAAGCCGGTGGAGGCATTTTTCGACTGCTCGCTGGACGAACTGCTCGGCCGCGCGAGCGTCAATGCCAGCGCGAGCTGGCCGCTGCGTACCCGGGACGGACGCCATCTGTTCGCCGTGTTACGCGGGCAAGCGCGAAAAGTCCCGGTGCCGCTGGTGCAGGGGCCGGTGGCTGAAGAGCGCCCGCAGTTGTCGGGCATCTGCCTGGGTGATCCGATCTTGCAGGCGGATTTCCGCAAGGCCCTGCGTGTGTACGAACGGGACGTGCCATTGCTGATCAACGGCGAAACCGGTTCGGGCAAGGAAGCCTTTGCCAAGGCCGTGCACCAAGCCAGCCAGCGCGCGGAAAAAGCCTTCGTCGCCCTCAACTGTGCGGCCATCCCCGAAAGCCTGATCGAGAGCGAGCTGTTCGGTTACCGCGGCGGCAGCTTCACCGGTGCACGCAAGGAGGGCATGCGCGGCAAGCTGCAGCAGGCCGACGGCGGGACGTTGTTCCTCGATGAAATCGGCGACATGCCCCTGGCCTTGCAGACCCGTTTGTTGCGCGTGCTGGAAGATCGGCAAGTGGTGCCGATCGGTGGCGAGCCGGAATCGGTCAATGTGCGGATCATCAGCGCCACGCACCGCAATCTGCTGGAGAGGGTGCAGGACGGCAGTTTTCGCGAGGATCTGTATTACCGCCTCAATGGCTTGGAAGTCGCGTTGCCAGCGTTACGCGAGCGTAGTGATAAATCGCAGTTGCTCGACTTCTTGCTGGCCGAAGAGGCGCGCGGAGAAACCGTATTGATCGACGGGCCGGCGCGTGAGGTGTTGTTGGGATTTGCCTGGCCGGGCAACGTGCGACAGATGCGCAATGTGTTGCGCACGCTGGCGGCATTGTGTGACGGCGGACGAATCGCGCTTGAGGATCTGCCGGCGATGATTCGTCAGGCACGGCAAGTGGTCATGCCGAAAATTGAACAGCCTTGCGAGCATCCACTGGAGGATGCCGAGCGCCTGGCGCTGTTGAATGCGCTGGAACATACGCGCTGGCATATGACGAATACGGCTGAACAGCTGGGAGTCAGCCGCAATACCCTGTATCGAAAACTTCGCAAGCACGGCATCGCCCGGTAATCCGCGGCGTGTCCATTCGCGAGCAGGCTCGCTCCCACAGGATGTTGGGTTGAACCCACAATTCGGGGGCTGACCCAGATCTACTGTGGGAGCGAGCCTGCTCGCGAATGGCGTCATTGAGGACGAAACAAAGGTGCGAATTTTTCCCCCCTAAGCTAACCTGCGGCCATGTTTTACGAGGTCGACTATGCACATTCATATTCTGGGTATCTGCGGCACTTTCATGGGTTCGATGGCAGTCCTGGCCAAAGAGCTCGGCCATCACGTGACCGGCTCCGATGCCAACGTCTACCCGCCGATGAGCACTCAACTCGAGGCACAGGGCATCGAGTTGACCCAGGGCTACGACCCGGCGCAACTGGACCCGGCGCCTGATCTGGTGGTCATCGGCAACGCCATGTCGCGAGGCAACCCGGCGGTCGAGTACGTGCTGAACAAAGGACTGCCTTATGTCTCCGGCCCACAATGGCTGGCCGACCACGTGCTGCAAGGTCGCTGGGTACTGGCCGTGGCCGGTACGCATGGCAAGACCACCACCAGCAGCATGCTCGCCTGGGTGCTGGAGCACGCAGGCATGAGCCCGGGCTTCCTGATAGGCGGTGTACCGCAGAACTTCTCGGTGTCGGCACGCCTGGGCGACACGCCGTTTTTCGTGATCGAAGCCGATGAATACGACAGCGCGTTTTTCGACAAGCGCTCCAAGTTCGTTCACTACCGTCCGCGCACGGCAATCCTGAACAACCTGGAGTTCGACCACGCCGATATCTTCCCGGATCTGCCGGCGATCGAACGGCAGTTCCATCATCTGGTGCGGACTATTCCGAGCGAAGGCCTGGTGATTCATCCGACCACCGAGCCGGCCTTGCTGCGTGTCATCGAGATGGGTTGCTGGACCCCGGTGCAAACCACCGGTGCGGGCGGGCAATGGCAGGTCAAGCTGCTCAGCGACGATGGCTCGCAATTCGAAGTGATGTTCGAAGGCGTCGCTCAAGGCGTGGTCGAGTGGGACATGACCGGCCAGCACAACGTGGCCAACGCATTGGCCACGTTGGCCGCGGCGCGCCATGTTGGCGTGGCGCCGGCCCTGGGCATTGCTGCCTTGAGCGCTTTCAAGAGTGTGAAGCGTCGGATGGAAAAAGTTGCCGAGGTCCGTGACATCACCATCTATGACGACTTCGCCCACCATCCGACGGCCATTGCCACCACGCTCGACGGCCTGCGCAAACGCATTGGCGATGCGCCGTTGATTGCGATCATTGAACCGCGCTCCAACTCCATGAAGCTTGGCGCGCACCGTGACGGCTTGCCAGAGAGCGTGGTCGATGCCGACCAGGTGATCTGGTATGCACCGGCCAATCTCGGCTGGGATCTGGCAGGTACCGCCGCATTGTGCACGGTACCGTCGATAGTCAGCGACTCGCTGGAAGGCATCATTGAGCGGGTCAAGAGCCAGGCCCAGCCAGGCACCCACGTGGTGATCATGAGCAACGGCGGCTTCGGCGGCCTGCATGGCAAGCTGGCCGAGGCGCTCAAATGAGCAACGGTCCCGATCGCATCACGCTGGCGATGACCGGCGCTTCCGGCGCCCAGTACGGCTTGCGCCTGCTCGATTGCCTGGTGCGCGAAGACCGCGAAGTGCACTTCCTGATTTCCAAGGCCGCGCAACTGGTGATGGCTACCGAAACCGACGTCACGTTGCCGCCCAAGCCACAGGCGATGCAAGCCTTCCTTACCGAGTACACCGGTGCCGCCGCCGGGCAGATTCGGGTCTACGGCAAGGAAGACTGGATGTCGCCGGTGGCCTCGGGCTCCGGCGCGCCGGCGGCGATGGTGGTAGTGCCATGCTCTACCGGGACGCTGTCGGCCATCGCGACGGGAGCCTGCAACAACCTGATCGAACGTGCCGCCGATGTGACGCTCAAGGAGCGCCGCCAGTTGATCCTGGTGCCGCGTGAAGCGCCATATTCAAGCATTCACCTGGAGCACATGCTCAAGTTGTCGAACATGGGCGTGACGATTTTGCCGGCATCGCCGGGTTTCTATCATCAGCCACAAACCATCGACGACCTGATCGATTTCGTCGTGGCGCGGATCCTCAATCTGCTGAGCATTCCCCAGGACATGCTGCCGCGTTGGGGTGAATATCATCTGAGCAGCGATGAATAAGCTGCTGGTGATTGTGCTGGCGCTACAGCTGGCGGGATGTGCCACGGCGCGTACGCTGGATGCTGCCAAGCCGGGAGCGCCAGTGGTCTACTCCGGGACGCGGCTGGATTGGTATGCGCTCAATGGCGGCTGCTGCGCGATGGACCGTTTTGGTGCCGAGGCACCGAGCTATCCGGGTGTAGATCTGCCGGCCAGCGCGTTGCTGGACACGCTGCTGTTGCCGTTGTCGCTGCTGACTGTGATCGGGGTCAGCTTTCAGGCAACGGGTGGACTGTAAAGACAAAAGATCGCAGCCTGCGGCAGCTCCTACATTGGGAGTGTGTACACCCTGTAGGAGCTGCCGCAGGCTGCGATCTTTTGATTTACTTGCCCAACTTCCTCAACTCATCCGACTCGACAATCCGCACCCCATCCTGCTCCTCCAGAGCGAGGCGCCACATGGCTCGGGCCAGTTGGCAGGCTTCAATGCCTCGGTATTTGCCGGGAATCAGTTTCGACAAAGGCCCGGCGAACTGCTCGCCCAGGCGTGGTTCAGTGCGTTCGCCCAGCAGCAACGATGGACGGCAGATGGTCAACTGTGGCCAATTCTGTGCGCGCAAGGCATGTTCCATCTCGCCTTTGACCCGGTTGTAGAAAATCGAGGATCTGCGATCGGCACCCAGGGCGCTGATCACGATCAGGTGCCGGGCGCCCATCTCCCGGGCACGTTTGGCGAAGGCCACCACCATGTCCAGGTCCACCGCGCGAAACGCCTCCTCCGAGCCGGCCTGTTTGATTGTAGTGCCCAGGCAGCAGTAGGCGATGTCAACGCGGCCGTTCAATTGCGGCAGAAACTCAGAGGGATCGCCCACCGGATTTTCCAAGTGGGGATGCTCGGCCAGTGGCCGGCGTGAGGGGGCCAATACTCGCGATATCGTTGGCTCGTTGAGCAAGCGATCAAGTAAGTGTTCACCGGTTAATCCGGTGGCTCCGGCAAGCAACACGTGCTGAGGCGTCAAGTACATAGTGTTTCTCCCTTGATACTGTTCAGCTTAGTTGTTCTTTGCATCCTTGTTGTCAATGGAAACACTTTGCAGGGCTTTTCTTGCCTGCTGCTTGCGTAACAGTTGCCAGTGCGAGAGCACGGTTCTAGGCGCCCAGATCTGCGGTTCGGAGGCTTCGAAATTGTCTGTCAGCTCGCGCTCGGCAACCGTGGCCTTGGCCAGTTTGAAGGCTTGCTCCAGGTCATCGGTCTGGTTCAGTGCCCGGGCAAACAGGGCATCGCCGAAGTAGGTGAAGTTGGCTTCTTCGGAACAACCGAAAGACACGCGGTCAGCGCGCGAGGCGGTCATGATCAGGGTGCGTTCGTCTTTCAGGGCGGGGATGAAACCGCCGGAGTAGCAGGACGAAATCACGATGATCTTGTCGCGGTTTTTCAGTGGGGCGAGGACGGCGGCAAGCTCGTCGGCCGGCAGATCGGCCAGTTCCATGCGCGGCTGGTCGAGCACCAGTTCGTGCTCGCTGGTGCCGTGACTGGTCAGGTAGATGAAAATCAGGTCTTCCGGGCCAGTGCGTTCGGCCAGCGTCACGGCGGAGCGCCTCAGGTTCTCGCGGGTGGCCATCGGCCGGTCGCCGAGGTGGTCGCGATGGTTCACCAGGCGGATTTGGCCATAGGCACCGAAACGGCTGGTGAGCATGTTCGCGACATAGTCCGATTCACGCAGGAAAACACTCTGCTTGCCATCGCCGCCAAGGGTCAGGGTGTACAGCTCCACCGCCGGGGTTGAGGCTGGGACGTTGGTAAACGCTTCTTCGAGCAAGCGTCCCTGGGCCAGCAAACCCAGCTCGAGGGTGTCTGGCAGTAATTTGCCTTCGGCGTCGCGCACCCGCTGGCCGTTGATCCAGGTGCCACTGAGCACGGCGCCGTCGGTGAGGACCAGGGTGCCGCGTCCGGAATAAGTGTCGTTGTCGAATTGGCCGGTGTAGAAACTACCGTCGGCCAGGTTCAAGCGACCTTGGCCGCTGAAGCGCCAGTCATTGAAGTGGCCGATGTAGTGGCTGCCGTCGGCGCCGATCAATTCGCCCTTGCCGTTTAGCGAGCCTTCCTTGAATTGACCCAGCCATACGTCGCCATCGGCATTTTCATAACGGCCCTTGCCGTGCAATTGGTTGTTTTTGAACGCGCCGACATAGATGTCACCTTCCGCACTGTTGAAGGTTCCGTTACCTTCCAGCTGACCGTCGACGAAGTGTCCGGTGAATTGATTGCCGCTGCCGTCGCTGCGCTGGCCCTCGCCGTTGGGCTTGCCGTGGGCGAATTGGCCCTGATAGGCACTGCCATCTTCGAGTTCCAGGCGACCGAGCCCTGAAAATTGATCGGCCTTGAATTCGCCGCGGTAGATCATGCCGTTTTCTTTGAGGGTGCCTTCGCCGTCGCGACGGCCAAGCTTGAAACCGCCGTTGTAGCTGCCGGCGTTGGTGGTCAGGGTTCCCTGGCCGTCAAACAGGCCTTGCTTGAACTGGCCGCGATAAGCCTCGCCATTACTGCCATGCCACTCACCCTGGCCATGCCATTGGCCCTGGTCGAACTCGCCGGCGTACCAGCTGCCGTTCGGGTAATCGATACGGCCCTGGCCCTGCAGCAATCCGTTGACCAGGTCTCCGCGATAGCGTCCGCCGTCCGGCAGGCGGGCGTCCGCGGGCAATAGCGATTCGCCGTCGCCGCAAGCGGTGAGCATCAGGGTCAAGGCGAGGAGTGCAAGTGGGCGCATAGCGGGTTCCGGGCAATTAGGCGACCGAGTATGCCGCAGCCATGTGTCCATATACAGCCGGTAGAAAAGCATCTGGTGCGAAACAGCGTGTGCTGCTTCGCACCGACAGGGCTTACACGAAGCAGAGTGACAGGGATTCGGCGACGTACGCCGGTTTCTCCATGCCTTCGATTTCCAGTGTGGCGATGGCCTTGAGCAGCAATTGGCCGGGTTTTTTCTCGGTGACCTCGGACAGTTCGACCTTGAGGCGCACCTTCGAGTCGACCTTGACCGGCTGAATGAAACGCACGCTATCCAGGCCGTAGTTGACCACCATCTTCAAGCCTTCGGGCATGACGAGGATGTCTTCCATCAATTTTGGAATCAGCGACAGCGAAAGGAAACCATGGGCGATGGTGCTGCCAAATGGCGTTTGCGCGGCTTTGGCCGGGTCGACATGGATGAACTGGAAGTCCCCTGTGGCTTCGGCGAACAGGTTGATGCGTTCCTGATCGATGGTGAGCCATTCGGAACATCCAAGTTCCTTGCCGACATAATCTTTGAGCTCTGCAACAGGTACAAAGGGCATTGAGACTCTCCTTGGGTTCATCGGTTTTATAGTTTTTAGGTGGGGGGATTTGACCTCCCGGATTACCACTTTAGATCACCATGGCAAAACGCTGCGGTCAACTGACCATGCTTATGGCGAATGCCGATCCATAGCGCAAGCGTGCTTATAATGCGTCGGCCAATGCGGGTGACGGATTTTGCGGGGGATCATTGATGTTGTTACGTGGCCTGACCTGGCTGGTGCTGTTCCAATTGCTCGGTACCGCGACCAACCATTTGTTTTTACCCTTCCTGCCGGGGCCGATTATCGGTCTGCTGCTGTTACTGATATTTCTCATCGGTCGTGGCCAGGTCGGCGAGCCGTTGAACCTTGCAGCCAGCAGCCTGCTGCGCTACCTGCCGTTACTGCTGGTGCCACCGGCGGTGGGGGTGATGGTGTACGCCGCGGACATCGCCGCCGATTTCTGGGCGATTGTCGGCGCGCTGGTGTTGTCATTGTTGCTGTCGATGGCGTTCGCCGGAGTCCTCATGCAGCGCATGGTCAAGCGCCATGTTCATCCTGAGGACGGCCAATGATCCTTGACTGGCACGGCGCCTGGACGTCAGTGATTCATCATCCGTTGTTTGGTATCGGCATCACGCTCGGTGCCTATCAGCTGGTACTGGCAGCGTTCGAGAAAACCCGCTGGATCTTTTTGCAGCCCGTGCTGGTCTCCATGTTGCTGGTGATCGGTGTGCTGGTGGGCTGCGGCCTGACCTACGCCGAGTACCGCAAGAGCACTGAGATCCTGAGTATTCTGCTCGGCCCCGCGACGGTCGCGCTGGCGGTGCCGCTTTACCTCAATCTGCGGCGGATTCGACAGTTGTTCTGGCCGATATTTACTACGCTGGTGATAGGTGGTGTGGTCGCCACATGCATGGGGGTGCTGTTGGGCTGGTGGTTCGGGGCCGAACACATGATCCTGATGACCATGGCGCCGAAATCGGTAACATCGCCTATCGCCATGCTGGTGGCCGAGCAGATTGGTGGTGTCGCCGCGCTGGCGGCGGTGTTCGTTTTGATCACCGGAGTGATCGGGGCGATCTTCGGTCCGAGTCTGTTGACCCGGCTCGGTGTCCACAGTCCAGAGGCTCGCGGCATGGCACTGGGCATGACCGCCCACGCGGTGGGCACTGCGGTAGCGATGCAGGAAAGTGACGAATGCGGCGCCTTCGCGGCGCTGGCGATGAGTTTGATGGGCGTGGCCACGGCGGTATTCCTGCCGTTGGCGGTGTCGATGGTGGTGTAAGGAATATGTCTATGAGTCTGCCGCTTTTTCCGCTGAACACGGTGTTGTTTCCTGGTTGCATCCTCGACCTGCAGATCTTCGAGGCGCGTTACCTGGACATGATCGGTCGCTGCATGAAACAGGGCGGCGGCTTTGGCGTGGTGTGCATCCTTGAGGGAAGTGAAGTCGGTATCGCGCCGCAGGGCTTTGCCATGGTCGGTTGTGAAGCGCGTATCACCGATTTTCAGCAGCAGGACAACGGCCTGCTGGGTATTCGGGTCGAGGGCGGGCGACGGTTCAAAGTGTTGTCTACCGAAGTCCAGCGCGACCAACTGATCCTGGCCGAGGTCGAATGGCTGGAAGACGAGCCCGAGCAACCCCTGCAGGACGAAGATGCCGACCTGGTGGCCTTGCTCAAGGCCCTGGCCGAACACCCGATGGTCGAAGCGCTGAACATGGGTACCGAAGCGGCGGGCCAGCAATCACTGGCCAACCAGTTGGCGTACCTGTTGCCCTTCGCCGAAGAGGACAAGATCGATCTGTTGCAACTCGATGATCCGCAGCAGCGGCTGGATGCGATTCAGGCGTTGCTGGATGAGTTGCAGGGCGAGTTGTTCGCCTGACGCGGCCAAAAGATCGCAGCCTGCGGCAGCTCCTACATGAATTTGGTATGCATTCTGTAGGAGCTGCCGCAGGCTGCGATCTTTTGCTTTTGGCTAATACGCGTACCGCAACATCGTATGTGGCAAATGCCTCAATATGAAGAACCCGAACAATGCCACCAGTGACGGCAGCACCAGCCACCAGACTTTTGGCGGCATGGCGTTCAGCGAGGTCTGGCGCTGGCTGAGCCACAGGCTCGCGGCGCAGACGCACGATGCCAGCATCGCTCCTGCCAGCACATCTGTCGGCCAGTGTGCGCCGAGGTAAACCCGCGACAGGGAAATTGCCAGCGCCGGCAGGCACGCCACCAACAGCCAGGTCAGGCGCATGCGCGGGGGTTGTCCGCGGCCGGCCAGTACGGCGAGGGTCAGGAACAGCGCGAATGACCCGGAGGCGTGGCCGCTGGGCATGCTGTAGCTGGTCAGCGGGTCGCTCAATACTTCGGGGCGCAGGCGGGCAAAGAAGTGTTTGGTCAGGGTGTTGCCCAGGGCGGTGCAAAGCAGGGTGGTGGTGGCGAAGATCAGCTGGCGCCATTGCCGTGTAACCAGCAGCAGCACCACCAGCAAGGCGCTGAAGATCAGCATGTTGCGGAATTCGCCGATGAGGGTGAAGACCACCGCCACTTCATCGAGCATCGGGCTGCGGTGTTCCTGCACCAGGGTCATCACGCCTTGGTCGAGGGCATTCAGATGCGGATAGCCGATAAACAGGCCCGCCAGAATCAGCAAGCTCATGCAGGCAATGAACACCGTGGCCTTGCGATGGCGGCGCAGGCTGCTGGTGGCGCTAAGCCCGATCATGAGTGTAATGCTGCCGGCGACGATGCCGGCTTCAGGCCAGAAGCCTTCGGGCAGTGGCAGGCGAATCGCCGCGCCCGTGGCCCATCCCGGTAGCAGGTACGCCACCGACCAGCCCGCACCGGCTAGCAGGCTGACCGCAAAGAACCGTGGGAACGGCATGTCGAACATCCCGGCGACCATCGGCAACATGGGGCGCAAGGGGCCGATGAAGCGTCCGACCAGCAGGCTGGCGATGCCATAGCGCTGGAAATACGCCTCGGCCCCGGCGATCCATTCCGGGTGATGACGCAAGCCGGGCAGGCGCCGGATGTTCTGATGGAAGTGTCGGCCGAGGAAATACGAGACCACGTCGCCCAGCACGCCGGCGAGAAACCCCAGCAGCAGCGTTTCACTCAGCGACAGCGCGCCGCTGCCGGCCAGTACCGCCACGGCGAACAGCAATACCGTGCCCGGCACGATCAGGCCGGCAATCGCCAGGCACTCGACAAAGGCCACGATAAATACCGCTGCCGCCAACCATTGCGGGTTGACCGTCAACCAACCGGTCACGCTATCGAGCCATGGGCCCATAAAAACAACTCCATTGAATTCAAGTGGCCCTTGGCGGGCGAACAAAATCTACACAACACCACAAACCTCTGTAGGAGCTGCCGCAGGCTGCGATCTTTTGATCTTGACCCTTTAAAAGCAAAAGATCGCAGCCTGCGGCAGCTCCTACAGGGACCGGGCTCACAGCAGGATGTAGTCGCGACCTTCGACCTGGCCCCGCCGCAGCGGGTTCCGCGTGCAATAGGCGGCATAGGCCGCGTCAACGAAGCGGTACATCAGGTGGTCGTCGCGCCCATGGGGAATGCCCAGGCGCGTGGCCTGGATAACATGGGCGGGCGTCTGGCCGACGTCTTCCACCAGCAGCACCTCATGGTCGAAGCGCTTGGCGTCCCAGACCGGCACTTTCAGGCCCAGGGCCTTGCACAGCAGCGTTTGCCCCGCGCAAAGCTTTTGCGACGGGCGAGGGCGGCCCTGGGCGTCGGGGTTGTTCAGCAGCATCTGCGCCAGGCTCGAAGGTCCGCTCAGTTCATCGACCCAAGGATAGGCGGACTTGATCAGCACTGCGTTACCCGGGCCCTGGGCGCTGAAGTTCAGCGAGTCACCTCCGCGGGCGTAATACATATAGATGTGCCCGCCATCCAGAAATAAAGCCTTACGCTTTTCCGTATAGCCGAGGGAGGCGTGGCTGCCTTTTTCTGCGCAATAGTAGGCTTCTGTCTCGATGATCCGCGCGCTGAGCCACAGATCACCGACCCGATGACGAATGACTTTGCCCAGCAAGTCGCGGGCGAGAATTTGCGCGTCGCGGTCGAAAAACGCGTCTGGGAGGCCCTTGGGCAGGCTCGCGGAGGACACATGAACAGGCAAGTTGGACATGGTGGGCAGCGTTTATCAAGGCTGAGTGAGTCGTGATGATAACAATTTGCTGCTTAATCCCGGCTGAACGTCGGCAAATTGCCCTCGATTTCGACCATCCGCCCGTCACCGCTGTTAGTCGGCGGACGCGACAGCTATAATCTGCCGCTTTACTCTTTACCAAGACCTAATCAAAGACCACTCCAGACCATGACTGAGTCCGTTCTTGACTACATGACCCGTTTGGGTCGCGCCGCCCGCGAGGCTTCCCGCGTCATCGGCCGTGCCAGTACCGCGCAGAAGAACCGCGCGTTGCAGGCCGCTGCCAATGCGCTGGATGCTGCCCGCGGCGAATTGACCGCTGCCAATGAGCTGGACTTGGCGGCTGGCCGCGCCAATGGTCTGGAACCGGCCCTGCTCGAGCGCCTGGCGCTGACCCCGGCGCGAATCGACGGCATGATCGTGGGTCTGCGACAGGTCGCGGCGCTGCCCGACCCGGTCGGTGCGATCCGCGATATGAGCTATCGTCCGTCGGGTATCCAGGTGGGCAAGATGCGCGTGCCGCTGGGCGTGATTGGGATCATCTACGAATCGCGACCGAACGTGACCATCGATGCCGCCAGCCTGTGCCTGAAGTCCGGCAACGCGACCATCCTGCGCGGCGGCTCCGAAGCCATTCATTCCAATCGTGCCATCGCCGCCTGCATCCAGCGCGGCCTGGCCGAGGCCGATCTGCCGGCCGCCGTGGTGCAAGTGGTCGAAACCACCGATCGCGCTGCCGTCGGCGCGCTGATCAGCATGCCTGAGTTCGTCGACGTCATCGTGCCCCGTGGTGGCCGTGGCCTGATCGAGCGCGTCAGTCGTGACGCTCGAGTGCCGGTGATCAAGCATCTGGACGGTATCTGCCACGTCTACGTGGGCGAGCACGCCGATCTGGCGAAGGCCCAGCGCATCGCATTCAACGCCAAAACCTACCGTTATGGCATCTGTGGTGCTATGGAAACGCTGCTGGTCGATCAAACCGTTGCGAAAGATTTCTTACCGGCGATGGCTGCCCAGTTCCGCGAAAAAGGCGTCGAACTGCGCGGCTGCGAACGCTCCCGGGCAATCATCGATGCCCTGCCGGCCACGCAAGAGGACTGGAGCACCGAGTATCTGGCGCCTATCCTGTCGATCCGCGTGGTCGATGGGCTTGACCAGGCCATCGAGCACATTAACCATTACGGATCCCATCACACCGATTCGATTGTCAGCGAACACCAGGGCGACACCCGGCGTTTCGTGGCTGAAGTCGATTCTTCGTCGGTGATGATCAACACCCCGACCTGCTTCGCCGATGGCTTTGAATACGGATTGGGTGCCGAGATCGGCATTTCTACTGATAAGCTGCACGCCCGCGGCCCGGTCGGTCTCGAAGGTTTGACCTGCGAGAAGTACGTGGTAGTGGGTGATGGCCAGTTGCGCGGACAGGAGCCGGCCTGACTTGGGCGACTTCGCCCCGTCAGCCCCGGTAACCGCCAGCGCGCCTCGACCCAGACGCATCGGTGTACTGGGCGGGACCTTCGACCCGGTGCACATCGGCCATTTGCGTGGTGCGCTGGAAGTCGCCGAAACCCTGGCGCTCGATGAACTGCGCCTGACGCCAAATGCCCGGCCGCCCCACCGGGGTACGCCGCAGGTATCGGCCAAGGACCGGCTGGCGATGGTCAAGTGCGCGGTAGCCGGAGTGGCACCGTTGGTGGTAGACGCCCGCGAATTGCAGCGGGACAAGCCGTCCTACACCATTGATACCCTGGAGTCGATGCGCGCCGAAATGCCCGCCGAGACCCAGGTTTTTCTGCTTTTGGGTTGGGACGCATTTTGCGGCCTGCCCACTTGGCACCGCTGGGAAGAGTTGCTCCAGCATTGCCATATCCTGGTGTTGCAACGCCCGGATGCCGACAGCGAACCGCCGGATGCCTTGCGCAACCTGCTGGCAGCGCGCTCGGTGAGCGACCCGCTGGCCCTCAAAGGGTCGAGCGGACAGATTGCATTCGTCTGGCAGACGCCGCTCGCGGTATCCGCCACCCAGATCCGTCAACTGCTGGCCAGCGGTAAGTCGGTACGTTTCCTGGTGCCCGACGCGGTCCTGGCCTACATCGATGCGCACGGGCTTTACCGTGCGTCGAACTGAATAGGAGTGCCTCAAGGCACGTGGCAACAACGTGTATTGAAGCGCCCGAACATACGAGCAAAACGAGTTTTATATGACGAACAACGACGTAAACAAAGTTAAGCGTAAAGGCACGTTCAAGAGCGCCCCGCTGCCTGAGAAGGTCCTGGCAGCCGAGCCGCCAAAAGGCGACGAGCTGGTCAAGATCGCCGTCGCTGCCCTGGAAGACGTCAAGGCCCAGGACGTGCTGGTCATCGACGTTCGTGACAAGCAGAGCATCACCGACTACATGATCATCGCCACCGGTACCTCCAACCGCCAGATCGGCGCGATGCTGGACAAGGTCCGCGAAGCGGTCAAGGCCCTGGGCATCAAACCACTGGGTGAAGAAGGCAAGGGCGACAGCGACTGGGTCCTGTTGGACATGGACGACGTGATCGTCCACATGATGACCTCCAATGCCCGCCAGTTCTACGACCTGGAGCGCTTGTGGAAAGGTGCCGAGCAGAGCCGTGCCGCCGATGGCAAACACCACAGCCCTGAAGTTGGTCACGAGCATTTCACCAAGCTCAACAAAGACCAGGAATAAGGAACGGCTGTGCGACTGCGACTGATCGCCGTCGGTTCACGCATGCCCAAATGGGTGGAAGAAGGCTGGCATGAATATGCCAAGCGTCTTCCGTCCGAGCTGGCGCTGGAACTGGTGGAAATACCGCTCAATACCCGTGGCAAGAACGCCGACGTGGCACGCTTCATCCGTCAGGAAGGCGAAGCCATGCTGGCCAAGGTCGGGCCCAATGAGCGCGTTGTCACCCTCGAAGTCCACGGCAAGCCCTGGAGCACCGAGCAGCTGGCGGTCGAGCTCGATCGCTGGCGGCTGGATTCGCGCACGGTAAATTTCATGGTCGGCGGGCCTGAGGGGTTGGCGCCGGAAGTCTGCGCCCGTGCCGATCAGCGCTGGTCGCTATCACCGCTGACGTTGCCGCACCCGCTGGTGCGAATCTTGATCGGCGAGCAGCTGTATCGTGCCTGGACAGTGTTGTCCGGTCACCCTTACCACAAGTAGTTCTGCCCTCATGTCCCAACCGATCCGCATCAAGGACCACGAAAAAGACGCCCGTCTGGTGCGTGGCCGCGTCGTGTTCGGGGCTATTGCGGTGGTGCTGCTGATTGGTGTGCTGATTGCGCGCCTGTATTTCCTGCAGGTCATCCAGTACGAATACCACTCGACCCTGTCGGAAAACAACCGCGTCCATGTGCAACCGATTCCGCCGACTCGCGGGTTAATTTTCGACCGCAACGGCGTAGTGATTGCCGACAACCGGCCCAGCTTCAGCCTGAGCATGACCCGCGAGCGCTCCGGCGACTGGCAGCAAGTGCTCGATGTAATCGTCGAGGTGCTGGAGCTGACGCCCGAGGACCGGGTGATTTTCGAGAAGCGCATGCGCCAGGGGCGACGGCCGTTCGAGCCGGTGCCGATCCTGTTTGAATTGACTGAAGAGCAGATCGCCCGGATTGCCGTGAACCAGTTCCGCCTGCCCGGGGTGGAAGTGGTCGCGCAGCTGGTCCGTCACTATCCGCAGGGGGCGCACTTTGCGCACTCGGTGGGGTACATGGGACGGATCAACGAGAAAGAGTTGAAGTCGCTTGATCCGGTCAATTACAGCGGCACTCACCACATCGGTAAAACCGGCATCGAGCGTTTCTACGAGCCGCAATTGCATGGCCAGGTGGGTTACGAGGAAGTCGAGACCAACGCTCGCGGCCGTGTGTTGCGAGTGCTCAAGCGCACCGAACCGATTTCCGGCAAGGACATCGTCCTGAGCCTGGACATCAAGCTGCAGGAAGCCGCCGAAGCTGCACTCGGTGGTCGTCGTGGCGCGGTAGTGGCACTGGATCCGAAAACCGGCGAAGTGCTGGCGATGGTCAGCCAGCCGAGTTTCGACCCGAACCTGTTCGTCACCGGCATCAGTTTCAAGGCCTATTCCGAGCTGCGCGACTCCATCGACCGACCGCTGTTCAACCGTGTCCTGCGTGGCCTGTACCCGCCGGGCTCGACCATCAAGCCGGCCGTTGCGATCGCGGGGCTGGATGCGGGTGTGGTGACTGCTTCATCGCGGGTGTTCGACCCGGGTTACTACATGCTGCCCAACTACGACCACAAATACCGCAACTGGAACCGTACCGGCGACGGCTTCGTCGACCTCGATACGGCAATCATGCGTTCCAACGATACGTACTTCTATGACCTGGCCCACAAGCTGGGGATCGATCGGTTGTCGGCGTACATGACCAAGTTCGGCATTGGCCAGAAAGTCTCCCTGGACATGTTCGAAGAATCGCCAGGGCTGATGCCGACCCGCGAATGGAAGCGTGCGACCCGCCGACAAGCGTGGTTCCCGGGTGAAACGTTGATTCTGGGGATCGGGCAGGGCTACATGCAGTCGACGCCATTGCAGTTGGCCCAGGCCACGGCACTGGTGGCCAACAAAGGCGTATGGAACCGTCCGCACCTGGCCAAGACCATCGAAGGCGAGAAGCCGGTGGATGAGAACCCGATGCCGGACATCATCCTGCGTGACCCGGCGGACTGGACGCGGGTCAACCATGGCATGCAACAGGTCATGCACGGTGCCCGAGGCACCGCGCGCAAGGCCTCGATCGGCGCGCAATACCGGATTGCCGGCAAGAGTGGTACGGCCCAGGTGGTGGCGATCAAGCAGGGCGAGAAGTACGACCGATCCAAGGTCCAGGAACGTCATCGCGACCACGCCCTGTTCGTTGGCTTCGCGCCGGCCGACGATCCGAAGATCGTGGTCTCGGTGATGGTCGAGAACGGTGAGTCCGGCTCCGGCGTGGCCGCGCCGGTGGTGCGTCAAATCATGGACGCCTGGTTGCTGGACCAGAACGGTCATCTCAAGGCCGAATACGCCAGCCCTACTACCGCAGAGGCTACCGCCCGTGATGAATAATTTCGATCGCATGCTCTCCAGCGAGGATGTGATGCGCCGCCGTGCCACGCTGTTGCAGCGCCTGCACATCGATGGACCGTTGCTGATCCTGTTGCTGACCCTCGCCGCCGGCAGCCTGTTCGTGCTGTATTCGGCCAGTGGCAAAAGCTGGGACCTGCTGGCCAAGCAAGCCACTTCGTTCGGTATCGGCCTGGTGTCGATGATCGTCATCGCCCAGTTCGAGCCGCGATTCATGGCGCGGTGGGTGCCGCTGGGTTATGTGGTCGGGGTGATGTTGTTGCTGGTGGTGGACATCATGGGGCATAACGCCATGGGGGCCACACGCTGGATCAACATTCCAGGGGTGGTGCGCTTCCAGCCTTCGGAATTCATGAAGATCCTCATGCCGGCGACCATCGCCTGGTATCTGTCCAAGCGCACGCTGCCGCCGCAGCTCAAGCACGTGGGTGTCAGCCTGATGCTGATTGGCGTGCCGTTCATCCTGATCGTGCGCCAGCCCGATCTCGGCACGTCGCTGCTGATCCTGGCGGGCGGCGCTTTCGTTCTGTTCATGGGCGGCTTGCGCTGGCGCTGGATTCTCAGTGTGCTGGCCGCCGCCGTGCCCGTGGCGATCGCCATGTGGTTCTTCATCATGCATGACTACCAGAAGCAGCGAATCCTGACGTTCCTCGATCCCGAAAGTGATCCGCTGGGGACCGGCTGGAACATCATTCAGTCCAAGGCCGCGATCGGTTCCGGCGGCGTGTTCGGCAAGGGCTGGTTGCTGGGCACCCAGTCACACCTGGATTTCCTGCCGGAAAGCCACACCGACTTCATTATCGCGGTGCTGGGCGAAGAGTTCGGCCTGGTGGGCATTTGCGCGCTGTTGCTGATCTACCTGCTGTTGATCGGTCGCGGGCTGGTGATTACCGCCCAGGCGCAGACATTGTTCGGCAAATTGCTGGCAGGCGCCTTGACCATGACATTTTTTGTGTATGTTTTCGTCAACATCGGTATGGTCAGCGGCCTGTTGCCGGTGGTGGGGGTGCCGTTGCCGTTCATTAGCTACGGAGGAACTTCGCTGGTGACGCTGCTGTCAGCGTTTGGGGTTTTGATGTCGATCCATACCCATCGCAAGTGGATCGCGCAGGTTTGAATAAGGTGAAGAGTTCAATGCAAGTAATGCGTGGCTGGGCGACTCGATACGCGCCATGGGTCGGCCTGGTAAGCATCCTTGGTACTGCGCAGCAGGCGGTGGCAGGCGATTACGAAGGCTCGCCCCAAGTGGCCGAGTTCGTTGGTGAGATGACTCGCGACTATGGCTTCGCCGGTGAGCAATTGATGGGCGTGTTCCGCGAGGCGCAGCGCAAGCAATCGATCCTGGACGCCATTTCGAAACCCGCCGAGCGGGTCAAGCAATGGAACGAATACCGGCCGATGTTCATCACCGATGCGCGTATTGCCCGTGGCGTTGATTTCTGGCGTCAGCATGAGGCAGTGCTGGCCCGTGCCGAACAGGAATACGGCGTACCGGCGCAGGTGATTGTCTCGATTATCGGCGTTGAAACGTTTTTTGGCCGTAACACCGGAAATTTCCGGGTCATCGACGCGTTGTCGACCCTCGGTTTCGACTATCCTCCCCGTGCCGAATTTTTCCGCAAGGAATTGCGTGAATTCCTGTTGCTGGCCCGGGAAGAGCAGGTCGACCCGCTGACCCTCAAGGGTTCCTACGCCGGTGCCATGGGCCTGCCGCAGTTCATGCCCAGCAGCTTTCGCGCCTATGCGGTGGACTTCGACAGTGATGGCCACATCAATATCTGGAACAACCCGGACGATGCCATCGGCAGCGTTGCCAGTTATTTCAAGCGACACGGCTGGGTCGCCGGCGAACCGGTGGTCAGCCGCGCCGATGTGCGCGGCGAACAGGTGGACGAAGGTTTGACCACCGGTATCGAGCCGACTAAAACCGTTGGAGAGTTGCGGGCCCTGGGCTGGTCAAGTCATGATGCGCTGCGCGATGATATGCCGGTTACCGCCTTCCGCCTGGAAGGCGACAATGGCCCTGAATACTGGATGGGCCTGAAGAATTTCTACGCGATCACGCGTTATAACCGCAGCGTGATGTACGCCATGGCCGTACATCAACTGTCTGAACAGCTGGTCCAAGCACGGGGCGTCAAGTAATGCGGGCATTGCCTATGAATAAACCCCTGAAGCTGATGGCATTTGCCGCGTTGGCTATGCTGGTTGCCAGTTGTTCCACCAGTCGTGCGCCAACGCAGAAGTCGTCCACCGCCGTACGCTCGGCGCCGGGGCTGGACATCAACCGTGCCCACAAGGATGGCGCGCCATGGTGGGACGTCGACGTTTCACGCATCCCGGACGCCACGCCAACCCTGCACACCGGCCCGTACAAGGCCGCCCCTTACTCGGTACTGGGCAAAACCTATTTTCCGTTGCAAGAGTCCAAGACGTACGTGCAGTCGGGTACGGCGTCCTGGTACGGCACCAAGTTCCATGGCCAGAACACCGCAAACGGCGAAGTCTATGACCTGTACGGCATGAGCGCCGCACACAAGACCTTGCCGTTGCCGAGTTACGTCCGGGTGACCAACCTGGACAACAACAGGACTGTGATCCTGCGGGTCAATGACCGCGGCCCGTTCTATTCGGACCGGATCATCGACCTGTCGTACGCCGCCGCCAAGAAGCTCGGCTACGCCGAAACCGGCACCGCGCGGGTCAAGGTCGAAGGCATCGACCCGCAGCAATGGTGGGCTGCCAAGGGCCGTCCGGCGCCTTTAATGCTCAACGAACCGCAAGTCGCGCAGAATAACGCCCCGGTCATTACGGCTTCGGCCGGCACCATCGAGCAATGGACACCTCCGCCGCAGCAGCACGCCGCCGCAGTCGTCCCTGTTCAACTTGCCGATGCAAAAAAAAACGCTTCTGCACCAGCGTCTGGCCAGTATCTGCAGGTGGGCGCGTTCGCCAACCCGGACGCTGCCGAGTTGCTGAGGTCCAAGCTCAGCGGGATGGTGAAAACTCCGGTGTTCATCAGCTCGATCGTGCGCAATCAACAGACACTGCATCGAGTGCGCCTGGGGCCGATCGGTTCGCCGGGTGAAATCCAGCAAGTGCAGAACAGCGTGCGCCTGGCCAACCTGGGTTCGCCCAGCGTTGTGACGGAGTAATACGTAGAACTTGATTGACGGTTCATCTGCGGTTTTGGGGGGTGGACCAGGTTGTTGGCTCTATGAAGAACAAAAGCCCGGCAAGGGTTACAGAGTGAGCAGCTGAATACGCGATGACTCGTTAGAAAGTCATCTGATTAGTTTTGCCTTCGGGCAGTTTCCATTAGCGATTTCGAGAGACGGATGAACATCACCACCTTTGCCAAACGCCTGTGCCTTCTAGTCCCGCTGCTCCTCTCGCCTGCCGCATTCGCGGTCGAGATGATGCCGTCGCCACCGCAACTGGCCGCCAAGGCCTACGTGCTCATGGACGCCAGCAGCGGCAACGTGCTGGTCGAGAACAATGGTGACCAGCGTCTGCCGCCAGCCAGCCTGACCAAGCTGATGACCGCGTACATCGCGACCCTCGAAATCCGTCGTGGCCAGATCGGTGAAAACGATCCGGTGACCGTCAGCGAAAATGCCTGGCGTACCGGCGGTTCGCGGATGTTCATCAAGGTCGGCTCGCAAGTGACCGTCAGCGACCTGCTGCACGGCATCATCATCCAGTCGGGTAACGATGCCAGCGTTGCACTGGCCGAACACATCGCCGGCAGCGAAGACGCGTTTGCCGACATGATGAACAAGACCGTGGCCGACCTGGGCATGACCAACAGCCACTTCATGAACCCGACCGGCCTGCCGAACCCGGAACACTACTCGTCGGCTCACGACATGGCAGTGCTGGCCCGCGCGATCATTCACGAAGACCCGGCTCACTACGCGATCTACTCGCAGAAAGAGTTCTTCTGGAACGGCATCAAGCAACCGAACCGCAACCTGTTGCTGTGGCGCGACAAGACTGTCGATGGCCTGAAAACCGGCCACACCGACGAAGCCGGCTACTGCATGGTGTCTTCGGCCGTGCGTGACGGCATGCGCCTGATCGCCGTGGTGTTCGGCACCAACAGCGAAGTGGCTCGCGCCGCCGAGACCCAGAAACTGCTGACCTACGGTTTCCGTTTCTTCGAAACCCAGACCTTCTATCAGAAAGGTGCCGAGCTGGCCCAGGCGCCTGTCTGGAAGGGTTCCACCAATCAAGTCAAGGCCGGCCTGGCTGAAGACCTGACCATGACCCTGCCGAAAGGCCAGCTGAAAAAGCTCGCCGCCAGCATGACCATGAACCCGCAACTGGTTGCGCCAATCGCCAAGGGCGACGTGATCGGTAAAGTCGAAGTCAAGCTGGAAGACAAGGTAGTGCACAGCGCCGACCTGATCGCTCTGGATGGCGTCGAAGAGGGTGGTATCTTCCGTCGCATGTGGGATAGCATCCGTCTATTCTTCTACGGCTTGTTCAACTGATAGTGTGCTCCTGCAAGGTCTCGTGCTGATCCGGCGCGGGGCCTTGTCGTCGCCACGGCTTACGCTTACGAGGCCGTTACGCCATGACCGATACCGAAGTAAAGGCGCCTAAGATCGAATTCCCCAACGTTGATTACCCGGTTAAGGTGATCAGCGATACCGGTGTGGGCAACAAAGACAAGATCATTGCGATCGTCAAGAAGCATGCGACGATCAACCATGACCGTGTGGATGAACGCCAGAGCACCAACGGCAAATACACCACGATCCAGTTGCACATCGTTGCGACCGACCAGGACCAGCTGTACAACATCAACAGCGAACTGCGGGCCACCGGTTTCGTGCACATGGTGCTGTGATGTCCGGCACGCTGGGCTTTCGCGAACTTGGCCAGATGGCTTACGAGCCGGTCTGGCATGCCATGCAACGCTTTACCAACGAACGTGGCAGCGATGCCGCCGACGAGATCTGGTTGGTCGAGCACCCGCCAGTCTTCACCCAGGGCCAGGCCGGCAAGGCCGAGCACTTGCTGGTGCCGGGAGATATCCCGGTGGTGCAGGTTGATCGCGGTGGCCAGGTGACGTATCACGGCCCCGGGCAGTTGGTGGCCTACCTGTTGCTGGATGTGCGCAAGCTGGGGTTCGGCGTGCGTGACCTGGTGACTCGCATGGAGTCATGCCTCATTGAGTTGCTCGCCAGCTACGGTGTGACGGCGGCGGCCAAGCCCGATGCACCGGGCGTGTACGTCAATGGCGCGAAAATCGCCTCCCTGGGTCTGCGGATCCGCCACGGTTGTTCCTTTCATGGGCTGGCCCTGAACGTGGACATGGACCTGGAACCGTTTCGACGGATTAATCCCTGCGGCTACGCCGGGCTGGCGATGACCCAGCTGAGCGATCACGCAGGATCGATTGAATTTGCCGAGGTAAGTGCCCGGCTGCGCGCGCAGCTCGTCAAACACCTCGACTATGCTGAGCAGACGACCCTCACGGGCGGAATCGACTGATATGACTACTGATGCAGTGCAAACCATGATCCCGACGCTCGATGTCACTGAGCGCCCGGCCCCGCGTCCCAAGGTTGAAGCCGGCGTCAAGCTGCGCGGCGCCGAGAAGGTTGCACGCATCCCGGTAAAGATCATTCCGACCACCGAGCTGCCGAAGAAGCCTGACTGGATTCGTGTGCGTATTCCGGTCTCGCCGGAAGTCGACCGTATCAAGGCGTTGCTGCGCAAACACAAGTTGCACAGTGTGTGCGAAGAAGCCTCCTGCCCGAACTTGGGCGAGTGCTTCTCCGGCGGAACCGCGACCTTCATGATCATGGGTGACATCTGCACCCGTCGTTGCCCGTTCTGTGACGTTGGCCACGGCCGTCCGAAGCCACTGGACGTCAACGAGCCGGAAAGCCTGGCCATCGCCATTGCCGACCTGAAACTGAAATATGTGGTAATCACCTCGGTAGACCGCGATGACCTGCGTGACGGCGGTGCCCAGCACTTTGCCGATTGTATCCGCGAGATCCGCAAGCTGTCGCCGAACGTGCAGCTCGAAACCCTGGTCCCGGACTACCGTGGCCGCATGGACATCGCCCTGGAAATCACCGCCGCCGAGCCACCGGATGTGTTCAACCACAACCTGGAGACCGTGCCGCGCCTGTACAAGGCCGCGCGCCCGGGTTCGGACTACCAGTGGTCGCTGACCCTGCTGCAACGCTTCAAGCAGATGATGCCGCATATCCCAACCAAATCCGGTTTGATGCTGGGTTTGGGTGAAACGGATGAAGAAGTCATCGAAGTCATGAAGCGCATGCGCGAGCACGACATCGACATGCTGACCCTGGGTCAATACCTGCAACCGTCGCGCAGCCACTTGCCGGTGCAGCGTTTCGTGCACCCGGACACCTTTGCCTGGTTCGCCGAGGAAGGTTACAAGATGGGCTTCAAGAACGTTGCTTCCGGCCCGCTGGTACGCTCTTCCTACCACGCCGACGAGCAGGCCAAGCTGGTCAAGGCCGAGTTGATGTCGTCCTGATTCGGTCATGAAAAACAGCCCGCAACGTTCAATCGGCCTTGCGGGCTTTTTTTGCCTGTCCCACAGCGACATCAGTCTTTTCCTGCGACTGCGCGATGCTTGATCCGCTTCTGTTTGTCTACGTTCCTGACTAATGTGTGTTTGATGTTTTCACGCAGGGAGATCCATGGATGAACGCAAGACCTGACCCGACGCTGCTTCCTCACACGCCTGTACCGGCTTTGCCGATGAAAGGCCTGATCGCTGTTATCGCGCCTGCAGGTCCGGCCGCGCTGGACACTAAAAAAGCCATCGCCTGGATGCGTGCTCGTGGGTATTCGCTGCGGATATTTCCCGGAGTGTTCGAAAAGGACGGCTATCTTGCCGGAAGCGACGAAGTGCGACTCAATGACCTGCACGCCGCGTTCACTGACCCTGAGGTCGATGCCATCATTTGCCTGCGCGGTGGCTACGGTACGCCGCGGTTGCTTGATCGCATCGATTTCCCGCTGCTACGCCAAAACGCCAAGCCATTCATCGGTTACAGCGATATTACCGCGCTGCACCTGGCAATCAGCCGTTATGCGGGTTTCGTAACCTTCCATGGCCCGCTGCTCAATGCCGATCTGCTGGGTGAGCGGCTACCACCGACCGAGTCCTCCTTCTTCAACATGCTCAGGGGCCAGTACAGGGCCGGCATGGTGCTTGCCCATCCGGTTGGCCGGCCCTTGACGACGATCGTGCCGGGTGTCGCCCATGGGCGCCTTCTGGGCGGCAACCTGTCGATGATTGCTGCAACCATGGGCACGCCTTACGAGATCGATGCAGCAGGTGTCATCCTGTTTATCGAAGACATCAACGAGCCGCTGTACCGCATCGACCGGCTGCTGACCCATCTACGCCTCGCGGGCGTGCTGCACAAGCTGCGTGGGGTTCTGGTAGGTGATATAGCGGGGGTAGAGGCCCAGGCCCTGGACCGATTGCTCAGGCAGACCCTGGAACCCTTGTGCATCCCGGTACTGGCCGGGTGGCGCAGCGGGCACTGCAATCCGAACCTGACTCTGCCGATGGGCGCTTTGGTGAAGCTGGATGCGGGGAGCCAGCAACTGTTTCTGGAGCAGAATGTCGTAAGGCGGTAGGTAGGAGCGAGCATGCTCGCGATGGTCGTGAACGATAATGCGGGAAATCTGACACCCCGCGGTGTTCTCGGGTTCATCGCGAGCATGCTCGCTCCTACAGCGATAAAGCTTTAGCGGTTACGCAACCCTTCCAGCAATTTGTGCGTCGGATACCCGTCTGCCGGCCAGCCAAATGACTGCTGGGCGCTACGGATCGCCTTGCGGGTGTTGGCACCAATGATCCCGTCGGCAGTGCCCGCATCGTAGTTCTGCGCACTCAGCAGGTTTTGCAGTTCGATCCGTTCGGTGCGGCTCAGGGGTAGATCATCCTTGGGCCACGTGCCGCTGATCAGCCCTGCGCCATTGAATCGCTCGGACAGCAGGCTCACCGCCAGGGCGTAGGACGACGAGTTGTTGTACTTGAGAATCGCGCGGAAGTTGTCGAGCACCAGGAAGGCCGGGCCGCGGTAGCCTGCTGGCAACAACAGCGCCGCGGACAATTGCTCGGAGCCTGCCGGGAACTGGCCGCCGTTTGGCAGCACTACGCCCATTTGCCGCCATTCGGCAACGCTCTTGCGAATCGAACCATCGGCGAGAACGTAGTTGAAGTTGCCCGGCAACTGCACTTCGAAGCCCCACGGCTGGCCTTTTTGCCAGCCGGAGCTTTGCAGGTAGTGGGCGGTCGACGCCAAGGCGTCGGTGGCGCTGCCCCAGATATCGCGGCGACCGTCGCCATCAAAGTCCACGGCGTGAGTGTTGTAGGTGGTCGGGATGAACTGGGTCTGGCCCATGGCGCCCGCCCAGGAACCCAGCATTTTGTCGGGTTCGATATCGCCTTGCTGGAGGATTTGCAGGGCGGCGATCAATTGTGCGTGAGCGAAGCCTGGGCGGCGGCCTTCGTAGGCCAGGGTTGCCAGGGAGTTGATCACCGACTTGCTGCCCTGGAACTGGCCGAAGTTGCTTTCCATGCCCCACACCGCGACCAGCGCCTGGCGGTCGACGCCGTAGCGTTGTTCGATGCTTTGCAGGATGCCAGCGTACTGGTCGACCAATGCCTGGCCTTTGCGAACGCGCAGCGGCGACAGGGCGCCATCGAGGTATTCCCACACCGGTTTTGCGAATTCCGGTTGGCTGCGGTCGGCACGGATCACGGCCGGGTCGAAGCTGACATTGGCGAAGGCGCGGTCGAACAGGCCGGCACTGATACCGGCGGCCAGGGCGTCCTTGCGAAAACCCGCCTGCCATTCGGCAAAGGTCTGGGTTGGCTGGATGTCGAGGTTTTCACCGCTCGGAACCACGGGCGCGGTGACTGCCGGAGCGGTGGCGACAGGGAGGGTCTGAATTGGCTGGGCGTCGGCGGCGGTGGGTTTTTCCGCGCAGGCGACTAGCAAAATGAGGCTGGAGGCAGCAATCAATTGGCGAAACTGCCAACGACGGGAAAGACAAAGGGGCATGCACGGGTCCAGGGCAAACGAATCAGGTACAGACCTTAACATGTTGAGCGAATGCTTGCCTTTCAGGCCGCCAGAAAGTAAGAAGCCTCCCAGTTGTCAGACTGGAAGGCTTCGCGGCGGTAGCTGCCTTTGCCTTTGCCGGCGCGTTCCTGGCGGCTGCGGAACAAGGGCTGGGCGACGATGGATTTGGCCTTGTTGGGGCCATGTTTAGATGGCTTTCTGCTCATGATGGGCTCTCGCAAGTGGAGTGGTTTTTGCGGGGCAAATCATCGGCCGAATTTGGGGTTCTGTCTAGTCCCTACAATATGTAGGACCTTTCGGACGCCTTCCCTGTAGGAGCGAGCATGCTCGCTCCTACAGGGAACGAAGGCGCCAAGCCTTATTCTGCGGGCAACGACAGTTTCTGCCCAGCCATCAACAGCGTCAGGCGACTCAAGCTCATCCACGGCGAACCCGCCGCCTGGCCCTTGATCTGTGCGTCGATGCGCTGGGCTTCGAGCAACAATTGCGCCCAGCGTTGTGCCGAATAACGTTGCAGGGCTTTGCTCATCAGCGGTTTACGCTTGTCCCACACCGGCGGCCTGGCCTGGCTGAAGGCCTTGTCCAGTGGGGTACCCTGGCTGTATTGCAACGAAATATTGGCCAGCAGGCGTAGTTCCCGGGCCAGGGCCCACAGAATCACCGGGGGCTCGACACCTTCACCGCGAAGTCCTTCAAGCATGCGCAGCGCATGGGCGGCTTCGCCATTGAGAATGGCGTCGGTCAAGCCGAAAACATCGAAGCGCGCACTGTCGGCCACCGCGGCCTGTACGGTTTCGATGGTGACCTGGCCGCCTTCGGCCATCAGCTTGAGTTTTTCGATTTCCTGGGCGGCGGCCAGCAAGTTGCCCTCCACCCGTGCGGCGATCAGCTCGACGGCGTCCTGGCTGGCGGATAGCCCGGCCTGGGACAAACGTTGCCGGATCCAGCTGGGCAACTGGTTGGCATCCACCGGCCAGATCTGGACGAACTGGGTCTGCTGGCCTTCGACCAGCGCCTTGCCCCATTTGGTTTTCTGCGCACTGCCATCGAGCTTCGGCAGGCTGATCAACAGCACCGTGTCTTCGGCCGGGCGCGAGCAGTATTCAATGAGTGCAGCGGCACCTTTGTCGCCGGGTTTTCCGGAAGGCAGGCGCAATTCCAGCAGGCGTTTTTCGGCGAACAGCGACATGCTGGCGCCGGCTTGCAGCAAGGTACCCCAGTCGAAACTGGCGTCGGCGGCGAACACCTGGCGTTCGTCGAAGCCTTGTTGGCGAGCCGCCGCGCGGATGGCGTCGGCGGCTTCCTGGCACAGCAAGGGGTCGTCGCCACTGATGATGTAAACCGGCGCGAGGGCGCCTTGCAGGTGTTTGGCGAGTTGGGCGGGAGCGAGCTTCATAAGAGAGGGCAAACGGGGCGCCACAGCGCCCCGTAAGTCTTACTGCCGAGGCAGGTCGATGGGCGACTGACGCGGCGTGTTCGCCTCAGCCTTCTGAGCCGCTTCCAGTGCCGCGGCTTCCGCCTTGGCCTTGGCTTCGGCAGTCTGCTGCAACTGGTCCAGCTGGGCCGGGGTAAATTGCTGCAGGCGCAACATCATGCGTTGAACCAGCTCGCGACGCATTTCCTTGCGAGCGTCGGCGGCTTCCTGGTCGGAACCTACCAGGTTGTTGCCGTCATGGATGAACACCTTCTGCACTTCGAGCTTGTCGTTGAGCAGGGGCAGGTTGCCCTGGCCGCGAATGTCATAGCTGAGCACCGTGCTCAGTTGATATTCGCCCGTACGACCGGCGCCAGCGTAGCTGAGGATGCGCTGGGATTCCTGCTGGTCGGTCAGGATGAGTTTGTAAGGGGCGCCGTTGTAGACCTTGACGCCGCTGCTCACCAGCATCTGGCGCAGTTGCGTCACGGTATCGCCGTAGGCGTCGCGGGCGCTCAGGTCAAGTTCCTTGAGTGCCAGGTCGGTGGTGCCGGTGCCGCGCAGCTGGAAGCCGCAGGCGCTCAACAGGACCGCGAGCCCTATCACCAGCAAGTTGCGTTTGATCATTGTGTTGCTCCCCTTGAAACCATGTGGGCCAATCGAGCGGCCCGTAAGGTTTTGTGCGGCGCCCGGCACGGCCAGGCGCCTGATCCAATTAGCTGGCGACGATGTTGACCAGTTTTCCGGGCACCACGATCACTTTGCGAATGGTCAGACCATCGACGAAACGCAGCACGTTTTCGTTGGCCCGTGCGGCGGCTTCGACTTCTTCGCGAGTGGCGCTGGCCGGCATTTCGATCTGGCCGCGCAGCTTGCCGTTCACCTGGATAACCAGCGTCAGGCTGTCTTGCACCAGCGCGCTCTCGTCCAGCACGGGCCAGCCGGCATCGATCACCGGATCGGCGTGACCCAGGCGATGCCACAGCTCGTGGCAGATGTGCGGCGTGATCGGTGCCAGCAGCAGGGTCACGGTTTCCAGGCCTTCCTGAACCAGCGCGCGATCCTGCTCGGTGCCTTGTGCGGCTTTTTCCAGCACGTTCATCAGCGTCATCACCTGGGCGATGGCGGTGTTGAACTTATGGTTCTGGCCGACGTCGTGGCTGGCCTGCTTGATCGCCTGGTGGATCGAACGACGAATGGCTTTTTGCTCGTCGTTGAGGCCGGCAACGTCCAGCTGGCCCGGCAGGCCCTGGGTGACGTGCGCTTGGGCCAGGCGCCAGACGCGCTTGAGGAAGCGGTGTGAACCTTCTACCCCGGAATCGGACCATTCCGCGCTCATGTCAGGCGGCGAGGCGAACATCATGAACAGGCGGCAGGTGTCGGCGCCGAACTGGTCGATCATCGACTGTGGGTCAACACCGTTGTTCTTCGACTTGGCCATCTTCTCGGTGCCACCGATTTCCACCGGCAGGCCGTCGGCGATCAGCTTGGCGCTGATGACTTTGGCCTTGCTGTCGCGCTCGAGCTCGACGTCCGCCGGGTTGAACCAGGTGTAGGCGCCGTTGGCTTCACGACGGTAGTAGGTCTCGGCGATCACCATGCCCTGGGTCAGCAGGTTCTTGAACGGCTCGTTGGAACTGACCAGGCCTTCGTCGCGCATCAGTTTGTGGAAGAAGCGCGCGTAAAGCAGGTGCAGGATCGCGTGTTCGATGCCGCCGATGTACTGATCCACCGGCAACCAGTGGTCGGCTGCGGATTTTTCTACCAGGCCACCCTCGAAGTGCGGCGAGGCGTAGCGGGCGTAGTACCACGAGGACTCGACGAAGGTGTCCATGGTGTCGGTTTCACGCTTGGCAGGCTGGCCGCATTTCGGGCAGCTGCACTCGTAGAACTCGGGCATGCGCGCCAGTGGCGAACCGGCGCCATCGGGAACGACGTCTTCCGGCAGTACGACGGGCAATTGATCTTCCGGCACCGGCACGTCACCGCAAGTAGTGCAGTGGATGATCGGGATCGGGCAGCCCCAGTAACGCTGACGGCTGATGCCCCAGTCGCGCAGGCGGAACTGGGTGCGCGAAGCGCCGAGTTCTTTCTTGATCAGTGCGACTTCGATGGCGTCGAAGGCGCCGACGAAGTCGAGGCCGTCGAACTCGCCGGAGTTGATCAGCGTGCCGTGCTCGCCGTAGGCGTCTTGCCACGGGGCAGGGTTGGTGTCGCCTGCACTTGTACGAACCACGGATTTGACCGGCAGGTTGTACTTGTGGGCGAACTCGAAATCGCGTTCGTCGTGCGCCGGAACCGCCATGACTGCGCCGTCGCCGTAATGCATCAGCACATAGTTGGCGACCCATACTGGCAGTTTTTCGCCGGTCAACGGGTGCTCGACGAACAGGCCGGTTGGCAGGCCTTTTTTCTCTTGGGTCGCAACGTCGGCTTCAGCGACGCTGCCGCCCTTGCATTCAGCAATGAACGCTTGCAGCTCGGGGTTGTTTTGCGCGGCCAGGGTGGCCAGGTGGTGCTCGGCGGCCACGGCAACGTAGGTCGCACCCATGAGGGTGTCCGGACGCGTAGTGAAGACTTTCAGGGTGCCGGCTTCGCCGATGGAGTCGACGTTGTACGGGAACTGCACTTCCATGCCGCGGGATTTGCCGATCCAGTTGCGCTGCATGGTCTTGACCTGCTCAGGCCAGCCAGTCAGTTCGTCGAGGCTCTCCAGCAGCTCATCCGCGTAGGCGGTGATCTTGAAGTAGTACATCGGGATTTCGCGCTTTTCGATCAGCGCGCCGGAACGCCAGCCGCGGCCGTCGATCACTTGCTCGTTGGCCAGGACGGTCTGGTCGACCGGGTCCCAGTTAACGGTGCCGCTTTTTTTGTAGATCACGCCTTTTTCGAACAGGCGAGTGAACAGCCATTGTTCCCAGCGGTAGTAATCGGGCTTGCAGGTGGTCACTTCGCGCGACCAGTCCACCGCCAGGCCCAGGCTGCGCAACTGGCTTTTCATGTAGGCGATGTTTTCGTAGGTCCACTTGGCGGGCGCTACGTTGTTCTTCATCGCGGCGTTTTCCGCCGGCATGCCAAAGGCGTCCCAACCCATGGGTTGCAGGACGTTCTTGCCTTGCATGCGCTGGTAGCGGGAGATCACGTCGCCGATGGTGTAGTTGCGCACGTGCCCCATGTGTAGCTTGCCGCTGGGGTAAGGGAACATCGACAGGCAGTAGTAAGTCTCCTTGCCTGGCTGTTCACTGACTTCAAAGGACTTTTGCTCATCCCAGAATGACTGGGCGGCGGCTTCGATTTCACGGGGCTGATATTGTTCGTGCATGGCTACTTTTGAACTGAATAGGGGTGGCCTAATCCTCTTCAATGCGACGCTGGACGGTGAACACGCCAATTTGGCGTTTTTCGTTGCCCAGAGGAGCTGGAAGTGGAGTTACAGGAAGCGCCGTAGCATACATGACCGCACTCTATCGAGGGAAACCCTGATTACTGCCGCGCGTCTCGTGAAAACCGCTGCGAGGGCCGTTGGTCGCGGCGTCCAGCCGGTTTGTCGATGGAAGCTAAGCTCTAACTGGGGAGTAGTTCTTATCTTCCAATGAGGTGAGGGATGGTTGAGTCACGGCAAAAAGTTACAAAACCGGAGCTGTACGAAAGACTGATTGACCGTCTTGGAATGGCCCTGGATGCGGCGAAAACCGCTGGCCGGTTGCGTGATGAGCGTCCACTGGAGCTGGAGTTGCGTGGCCTGAGCCCCGCAGAGTTTGCATTGGTCAAGGCGTACCTCGATCGCAGTGAGCGTGAGACACACGGATGCTTGTCTGAGGCAGTGAAGCAACTCGACGCACCACGCACAGCCAAAATTATCTGGCTCAAGGACAAAGTAGCTGGCAGAGACGCGGTAAAGGTCCGGTCCCTGCAGTGCAAATAAGGCATAGAGCCATGCTCCACGGTATTTTGAAGCATAGTCCTTGCGTATTTATTGTCGCATTGCGTCAACCCACTTAGGCTTCGGGCATCTTTAAGGAGATGCCCGATGCCTTTTCGCTATTTCGTCAAACACCTTCTGATGCCGCCCGGCGTTCTTATCCTGTTGCTGGTGCTCGCCTGGTGGTGGCGCCGCTCAAGACCGCGACTTGCCGCTGGGTGCTTCGCCCTGGGCGTGGGTGGTTTCTGGTTGATGAGCCTGCCAGTCATGGTGCAGTGGGGCGCCGGGCTTCTTGAGCGTGAGGCACCCTTGGCACGCGACGAATGGGCAACGTTGGCCCAGCGCGCCGATGCGATCGTAGTGCTGGGCGCCGGGCGGGAGCGGGGCGACCTGGCGTGGGGCAGTGATCAACCCACCGGGGTGGCACTTGAGCGAGAGCGCTATGCCGCTCGCTTGGCAAAGGCTTCGGGCTTGCCGATCCTGACCAGTGGCGGATTGCACTATGGCACGCCGCCCACCGAGGCCAAGCTGATGGCGGACTCATTGCACGATGATTTTGGCGTGGCGGTGCGTTGGCAGGAAGGGCGAAGTCGCACCACCTGGGAGAATGCTACGTTCAGCGCCGAGGTCTTGTTGCCTGAAGGCATCAAGCGCGTGGTGGTGGTTACCCAGGCCTGGCACATGCCGCGAGCGGTCTGGAGTTTTCAGAAGGCCGGGTTTGAAGTGGTGCCGGCGCCAGTGGGATTCTTGAGCGTGGACAACGCCGAGCCCCTGGGCGGATGGATGCCGGAGTTCAAGGCGATCTGGCGCAGTGGGCAGTTGTTGAATGAGGCTGCGGGGCAGGTCGGGTATTGGTTGTTCTACCGCTGAAGATCAAAGGATCGCAGCCTTCGGCAGCTCCTACATTTGGAATGCAATCCCCTGTAGGAGCTGCCGCAGGCTGCGATCTTTTGCAGGCGCCACAAATATTCAGACGGTCTTGGCCATCCGGCTGGCAATCAACGCCCAGCCAAACAACAGCACACACACAATGATCAGCGGCCATGAACGCCATTGCAGGTACGGTGTGAGGTTGTGCATGGGCACCACTTCGCCGTACAGGATGCCGCGTTCGAACTGCGGGATCTGCGTGGTGATCTGGCCGAACGGGTTGATCAGGCCGGTCACGCCATTGTTAGTGGCGCGGATCATCCAGCGGCCGGCCTCGAGCGCGCGCATTTGCGCCATCTGCAAGTGCTGCAGCGGGCCGATGGACGTGCCGAACCAGGTATCGTTGCTGATGGTCAGCAGCAGGTCGCTTTGCGCGGCAAGGCCGGCGGCGAACTCTGGATACACCACCTCGTAGCAGATAAACGGCGCAATCTGGTACCCCTTGGCCTGCAGCATGGCCTGGTCGGAAGGGCCGCGGGCAAAGTCCGACATGGGCAGGTCGAAGAACGCGATCAGGCCACGCAGCACATCCTGCAAAGGCACGTACTCGCCAAACGGCACCAGCTTCTGCTTGAGGTAGGTGCCATCGCCTTCGCCGACCACGGTAATGCCGTTGTAAAAGCGTTTTTCGTGATGGACCATTTCGCGGATCGGCACGCCGGTGATCATGGCCGAATCCCGTTCGGCGGCGAATTTGCCCATCATGTCCAGGTAGCCATGGGCAGACTCCTTGAGCACCGGGATTGCGGTTTCCGGCCAGATCAGCAAGTCGACCCGTTTCGAGCTGAAGCTCATGTCGCGGTACAGTTCCAATTGCGCGTTGAGCTGCGCCGGGTCCCACTTCATGCTCTGTTCGATGTTGCCCTGAAGCGCCGCGACACTCAGTGGCGCGCCTGATGGGCTGGTCCAGGCGTATTGCTTGAGCGCCATGCCGGCCACCCATGGGCCAGCGAGCAGCGCAATGCCCACGGCGATGAAACCTTTGCGTCCGGTGCGCACCAGGCGCATGGCGTTGTAGATCAAGGCGGCCGTCAGGGCCAAGGTAAAGGATATCAGCCACATCCCGCCGACAGGCGCGAGGCCGGACAGCGGGCCGTCAAGCTGGCTGTAGCCGGAGTAGAGCCATGGGAATCCGGTCAGGAACCAGCCTCGAAATGCTTCCTGGCCGACCCACAGCGCCGCAAATGCCAAGCTGTCCGCCAGCGGTGCTTCGTTGCGTCGCAGCCAGCGCGCCCAAATCCAGGCAGGCAGGGCGAAGAACCAGGCAATCGCCGCGGTGAAGATCAACATCAGGAAGCCGGCCAGCAGCACCGATGCACCACCGAAGTGATGAATGCTGTAATAGATCCAACTGGTACCGGCGCCAAACAGGCCGAAGCCGAAACACCATCCACGGCCCAAGGCCTGCCGGGGATTCAGTTCACGCAAGCCGGCATAGAAAAGCCCGACCGCCAGCAGTGCCAGTGGCCAGATATCGAACGGCGCCAGGGCCAGGGTGGTGATTGCGCCGGCCGCCACGGCCAGCAGGTTACCGGGCCAGCCGGGGCGGGTTGTCCAGCGCATTTCAATCCTTAGGTTTTTACCGGGCGATAGGTGTCAGTCGCAGCAAATGAATCCGCCGACTGTCGGCGTTCAGGATGCGAAAGCGATAGGCGCCGATTTCGGTGATTTCGTTGCGTTTTGGCAGGTGCCCGAACGCGCTCATCACCAGGCCACCCACGGTGTCGAACTCATCGTCGGAAAATTCGCTGTCGAAGAACTCATTGAAGTTCTCGATCGGCGTCAGGGCCTTGATCAGGAAGTCGCCGCTGGGCAGTGGCTTGATGTAGCTGTCTTCTTCGACGTCGTGTTCGTCTTCGATGTCGCCGACGATCTGTTCCAACACGTCTTCGATGGTCACCAGGCCTGCCACGCCGCCGTATTCGTCAATGACGATGGCCATGTGGTTGTGGTTGGCGCGGAACTCACGCAACAACACGTTCAGGCGTTTGGATTCCGGCACGAAGGTAGCCGGGCGCAGCAGGTCCTTGATGTTGAAGCTGTCGCCGTTCTCCCTGAGGATCAACGGCAGCAAGTCCTTGGCCAGCAGCACGCCCATCACGTCATCGTGGCTTTCGCCGATCACCGGGTAGCGGGAGTGGGCCGAATCGACCACGGCAGGCAGGAACTCGCGGGGTGTCTGGGTCGCCTTGATGCTGATCATCTGTGAGCGCGGGACCATGATGTCCCGTACTTGCAGGTCGGCAACCTGGATAGCGCCTTCGACGATGGCCAGCGCTTCGCTGTCCAGCAGTTTGTTCTGATGTGCATCGCGCAGCAGCTCCAGCAGCTCCTGGCGGTTCTTCGGCTCGTGGGCAAAAGCCTGGGTGAGCTTGCCCAGCCAAGACTTCTGCCCGTTGCTCGATCGATCTTCGCTCATAGCGATTACTCTGAATCCTTTGTTGTTTCGGTAGGGGATAAATCGGTTTCGTCGTCCGCGTACGGATCGCGATAGCCCAGTTCTGCAAGCAACGTTCGTTCCAGTGCTTCCATCTCTTCGGCTTCGTCGTCATCTATATGGTCGTAACCCAGCAGATGCAAGCAGCCGTGAATCACCAAGTGCGCCCAATGGGCCTTAAGCTCCTTGCCCTGCTCGACGGCTTCTCGCTCGACCACGGCCACGCAGATCACCAGGTCGCCCAGCAGCGGGATGTCGAGGAACTCGTCCGGCACATCGGCAGGAAACGACAGGACGTTGGTGGCGTAATCCTTTTGTCGCCAGGTGTTATTCAGTTCGCGGCCTTCGGCTTCGTCGACCAGGCGAATGGTCATCTCGGAGTCGGCGCTGCGCTGGCGCAAGGCCAGTTCGCACCATTGGCGGAACTCGGCTTCGCTGGGGGCGGGCGCTTGAGTCGCAATTTGCAGATCAAGCTCAAGCATCGCGTCGGCTGTCCTTTGGCGTTTCATCGATGGCACGATTTTCGAAACGCTCGTAGGCCTCGACAATGCGCTGCACCAGCGGGTGACGCACGACGTCCTTGGGCATGAAATGGGTAAAGCTGATACCCGGAACATCCTTAAGCACTTCGATCACGTGGTGCAGCCCGGACTTGGTGCCTTTAGGCAGGTCGACCTGGGTGATGTCACCGGTGATGACGGCGGTGGAGCCGAAACCGATCCGGGTCAGGAACATTTTCATCTGTTCGACCGTGGTGTTCTGGCTTTCGTCGAGGATGATGAAGCTGTTGTTCAGCGTACGGCCGCGCATGTACGCCAGTGGGGCCACTTCGATCACCTGGCGCTCGATCAGCTTGGCGACGTGTTCGAAACCGAGCATTTCGTAGAGCGCGTCATAAAGCGGGCGCAAATACGGGTCGATTTTCTGCGACAAGTCACCGGGCAGGAAGCCGAGCTTTTCACCGGCTTCGACCGCCGGGCGCACCAGCAGGATACGCCGGATCTGTTCACGCTCCAGGGCATCCACTGCGCAGGCGACGGCCAGGTAGGTCTTGCCGGTACCGGCCGGGCCGATGCCGAAGTTGATGTCGTTGCCAAGGATTTCCTTCACGTAGCGCACTTGATTCAAGCCGCGAGGGCGAATCATGCCTTTCTTGGTGCGCAGGGCGACGGAGGCATCGGCAGGCGAATGGTTGTCCAGCTCTTCGACGGCCGATTCCTGCAGGAACAGGTGAACCATGTCCGGCGACAACTCGGTACCCTTGGTTTCCCGGTACAGGCGGCGCAGCAGGTTTTCCGCGGAGGTGGTGTGCTTACGCTCGCCGATCAGTTCGAACTGGTTTCCGCGGTTGCGGATCTCGATAGTCAGGCGCTGTTCGATCAAGCGCAGGTGCTCGTCGAACTGCCCGCACAGATTGGCAAAGCGGCGGGCCTCGAAAGGCTCGAGGATGAAACGATGTGGTTCGATGGGTGCGTTCAAGGTCGTATTTAGCCGCCCTGGGGCAATTGGGATGATTCAAGGATAGCGCCAGTGGCGCGGGTGCGAAAGCTCTTAAATATCGCAACGCAAAACACCGCCCTGTAGGAGCTGGCTTGCTGGCGATAGGGGCGCCACGGTACATCAGGCGCACCGCGTTATCGTTCATCGCCAGCAAGCCGGCTCCTACATCAACGAGCCCCGCAGCGAGTGCGGCTGTGCGGCGTCGATGTGCACATCGGCAAACTGGCCGATCAGGGTCGGATTGTCGCAGCGGAAGTTGACGATACGGTTATTCTCGGTTCGCCCTTGCAGCTCGCCAGGGTCTTTCTTGGAGTAATCGGTTACAAGAATCCGCTGAGTCGTACCGACCATTTGTCGGCTGATTTCAAAGCCCTGCTGGTTCAGGCGATGTTGCAGGGCGTTCAAGCGCTCTTTTTTCAGCTCTTCCGGGGTTTCATCGACCAGGTCGGCGGCCGGAGTGCCCGGGCGCTGGCTGTAGACGAACGAATAGGAGAAGTCGAAACCGACGTCCTGAATCAGCTTCATGGTTTGTTCGAAGTCTTTCTCGGTTTCGCCGGGGAAACCAACGATGAAGTCCGAACTGATGCAGATGCCCGGCACGGCAGCGCGCAACTTGCGCAGTTTGGATTTGTATTCCAGCGCCGTGTGGTTGCGTTTCATCGCCGCGAGGATGCGGTCCGAACCCGATTGCACCGGCAGGTGCAGGTGTTTCACCAGCTCCGGTACTTCGGCGTGGGCCTGGATCAGGCTGTCGGAGAATTCCAGCGGGTGCGAGGTGGTGTAGCGGATGCGGTCGATGCCATCGACGGCGGCGACCACGCGGATCAGTTCGGCCAGATCTGCCAGGCGACCGTCGTGGGTCTTGCCGCGATAGCCGTTGACGTTCTGCCCCAGCAGCGTCACTTCGCGCACGCCGTGTTCGGCCAGGTGAATGATTTCGGCAATCACGTCGTCGAACGGGCGGCTCACTTCTTCACCGCGGGTGTAGGGCACCACGCAGAACGTGCAGTATTTGCTGCAACCCTCCATCACCGACACGTAGGCGCTCGGGCCGTCGATGCGTGGCTCGGGCAAGTGATCGAATTTTTCGATTTCGGGGAACGAGACGTCGACTTGCGGCAGCTTGGTGATGCGCGCGGCGTCGATCATTTCCGGCAGGCGGTGCAAGGTCTGCGGGCCGAATACCACGTCGACATAGGGCGCACGGTCGCGAATGGCGGCGCCTTCCTGGCTGGCCACGCAACCGCCGACGGCGATCACCATGTCCGGGTTGGCCAGCTTCAGCTCGCGCCAGCGGCCCAGTTGGGAATAGACACGGTCCTGGGCGCGCTCGCGGATCGAGCAGGTGTTGAGCAGGATCACGTCGGCGTCTTCAGCGCGCGCCGTGACTTCCAGGGCCTGGTGTTCGCCCAACAGATCGACCATGCGCGAGCTGTCGTACTCGTTCATCTGGCAACCGTGGGTTTCGATGTAAAGCTTCTTGGCCATGGATAGAGTCATCACGTGATTCAAAGAACCGCGCATTATAGGGAACATGCACTCAGGTTCCTACCGCTGCGCGTCCGGCGGCTATGCTATAGTTCGCGCCCTCATTTTTATCCCCCGATGTGTTGCTCGCCCACCATGACCAAACGTGAAGCTCCAATCTACAAGGTGATTTTCCTCAATCAGGGCCAGGTGTTCGAAATGTACGCCAAGCAGATCTATCAAAGCGATCTGTGGGGCTTCCTGGAAGTGGAAGAGTTCGTCTTTGGCGAGCGCACACAGGTAGTCGTAGACCCGAGCGAGGAGAAGCTCAAGGCCCAGTTCGAAGGGGTCGTGCGCAGTTTCGTGCCAATGCATTCGATCGTGCGCATCGACGAGGTCGAGCGCCTGGGTACACCGAAAATCAGCGAAGCCCGCGGCACGGTCGGCAATGTGATGCCGTTTCCGGTGCCGATGCCTGAGAAGTAGTCTTCAAGACCGAGTCGCCTCATTCGCGAGCAGGCTCGCTCCCACAATAGATCAACTGTGGGAGCGAGCCTGCTCGCGAAGGGGCCGTCAGATCAATACTGAAGTCAGGGAAGCGGCGCGAACGGCGTCCGCCCATCGGCACTCTGCAATTCCATCAGGTATTTACGGAAGATTTGCCCCAGCACCTGAGTGGCGACTTCCAGTTCCTGGCGCGGCATCTTCTCGGCGACTTCGTCGGCCGTGTCCAAGGCTTCTTCCGCACCGTTGACCGCCGCCATCTTCAGTACGATGTACGCCTGAATATTATTGGCCGGTACGCCCTCGCCGTGAAAGAACATGGTGCCGAGTTTGAATTGGGCCTGCGCATGGCCTTGCAGCGAGGCTTTTTCGAAGTAATTCAGGGCTTTATTGAGATCGCGTGGCGCGTTATTCCCATCGTAGTAGAACTCACCCAACTCGTATTGCGCTTGGGCATCCCCTTCATCCGACGCTTTCTGGCAGGCAGCCAGTGCCTGTTCCAGGTCTTGCGGCTGGGTATTGAGGGTGCAGCGACCCATCGCTGGGATTAACAACGAGTTACCGCCTGCTTGTGCGAGCGCGAGCAGGGGCTGAAGGAGCAACAGGCAGCCCAGTGAAAGGGCGCGGCCGGTGCGGTTCATGGGAATCGACTTACCTCTGAGGGGCGCGCGGACCCATCGAGGGGATCCAATAAGCGCGCATTATGAAATAAGCAGGGCCAACCTTACAAAGTCTTTACTCGTTTTTCTGCTGCGCGGGAAATATATCGCCCACTTAACAGGGATTATTAGCAGATGAGCAGGAAAAAGGGCAGGAGTGAAGGCTGACGCCGGCAATGGCCAGCGTCAGCGCTAAGGCGTTACTTCAGTGCAGCAAAGGCGCGCTCGGCGGCATCCAGGGTCAGTTTCAGCTCGGCTTCGCCGTGGGCGATCGAGGTGAAGCCGGCTTCGAAAGCGCTTGGCGCCAGGTATACGCCACCTTCGAGCATCAAGTGGAAGAAGCGGCCGAACAAGGCGGCATCGCTGGCCATCACGTCATCGAAGGTCACAATGTCGTCGGCACCGCTGAAGTACAGGCCGAACATGCCACCGGCCTGGGTGGTCACGAAGGGAATACCAGCCGCATCGGCACGCACTTGCAAACCGTCGAGCAGGCGGGTGGTGTAGTCGGTCAGTTCGTCGTGGAAGCCCGGACGGCTGATCAGGCGCAAGGTGGTCAGGCCCGCCGCCATCGCCAGCGGGTTACCCGACAATGTACCGGCCTGGTATACCGGCCCCAGCGGGGCGATACGCGACATGATTTCACGCTTGCCGCCAAAGCAACCGACCGGCATGCCGCCGCCAATGATTTTGCCGAAGGTGGTCAGGTCCGGTGTCACGCCGTAGTGAGCCTGGGCGCCGCCAAGGGCAACACGGAAACCGGTCATCACCTCGTCGAAAATCAACACCACGCCGTGCTTGTCGCACAGGGTCCGCAGGCCTTCGAGGAATCCTGGGGCCGGCGGCACGCAATTCATGTTGCCAGCGACCGGTTCGACGATGATGCACGCCACGTCCTGACCGACTTCGGCAAGCATGGCCTCGACGGCATCAATGTCGTTGAATGGCAGGGTCAGGGTGTGTTTGGCGAACGCCGCGGGTACACCCGCCGAGCTCGGTACGCCTTGGGTCAAGGCGCCGGAGCCGGCCTTGACCAGCAGGCTGTCGGAGTGGCCGTGGTAGCAGCCTTCGAACTTGATGATGCTGTCGCGACCGGTAAAGCCACGGGCCAGGCGGATCGCGCTCATGGTCGCTTCGGTGCCGGAGCTGACCATGCGCACCATTTCCATCGACGGCACCAGCGAGCAGACGAGATCCGCCATCTGGGTTTCCATCTCGGTCGGCGCGCCGTAGGACAAGCCGTGTTCAAGCTGCTTGCGCACGGCATCCAGGACTTGCGGGTGACTGTGGCCCAGGATCATCGGGCCCCAGGAACCGACGTAGTCCACATAGCGCTTGTCGTCTTCGTCGGTGACGTAGGCGCCTTCGGCATGCTTGAAGAACAACGGCGTGCCGCCAACGCTCTTGAATGCACGGACCGGCGAGTTCACGCCACCGGGGATGTGTTTCTGGGCATTGGCAAACAGGGTTTCGGAACGAGACATGATCGGGCTCTCAAATCAGATTTTCAGTAATTCGTTAAAGGCGCGGGCGCGGCGGGTCACTTCAGCCGTGCTCTCGGCGCCAAACAGGCCATGTACCACGGCGAGCAGATCGACCCCATGGGCCACTAGCGGGGCGGCGTTGTCGAGGGTGATGCCGCCGATCGCGCAGATCGGCAGATGCAGTTTGCTGCGGGCCTGGTCGAGCAGGTCGAGACTGCAGGTCGGGGCGCCGGGCTTGGTGTTGGAATTGAAGAAGCGGCCGAACGCGACATAACTGGCGCCTTCCCTGGCGGCTTGCTCGGCCAATTCAAGCTGCGCGTGGCAGGTCGAGCCGATGATCGCTTTGGAGCCGAGCAGGGCGCGGGTCGGCGACAGCGGGCCATCGGTCTGGCCCAGATGCACGCCCACGTTCAGGCGGGCCGCCAGCTCGGCGTCGTCGTTGATGATCAACTGGGTCTTGTAGCGTTCGCACAGGTCGCGCAAGGCTTCGGCTTCACGCAAACGACGGGCCTCATCGCTGCTCTTGTCGCGGTATTGCAGCAGGGTGACGCCACCTTCCAGCGCCGCCTCCACGTACGAAAGAAATTTACCGGCCAGCAACTGGCTGTCGGTAATGGCGTACAGGCCACGTAGTTTCATCAAGCAAGCCTCACCGCAGCTAATAGAGAGTTACGAACAGAAGTCCAGTGGCAGGCGGCGTGGCACGAATTGGCCTTTGCCCAACTGCTCCGCATCGCGCAGGGTGCGCCACGTGTAGTTAAGTGCAGTCTGTACGGCGCTGGCGAGGTTTTCACCTTGGGCCAGACGGCCGGCAAGCGCACTGGCCAAGGTGCAACCCGAGCCGTGATAGCTGCCCGGCAAACGTTGACAGGTGTAGGTTTCGCGCAAGCCGTCGCGGCTGTACAGGCGGTTGTGGATTTCGGTTTCGTCGCCATGGCCGCCGGTGATCAGCAGGTGTTTGACGAACGGCAGGAGTTTTTCAGCGCACTCATCCGCGGTGCCTTCAGGCAGTTCGGCGAGGATACGGGCTTCGGGAAGGTTGGGGGTGGCGATGATCGAGAGCGGCAGCAGGCGTTCGCGCATGGCGTAGCCGACTTCGTCCTTGCCCAGTCGACCTCCGCCACCGGCGCGCAGTACCGGGTCACAGACCACCGGCAAGTGCGGGTGCGCCGAAAGCAGTTCGACCACGGTGTCGACCATTTCCAGGGAGCCGAGCATGCCGAGCTTGACCGCCGCGACTTCGGAATCGTTGAGCACGGCATTGGCCTGGGCCAACACCCACTCACGGTCGAGCACGCGAAAGTCAGTGACATTGACGGTGTCTTGCACGGTCAGGGCGGTGACGGCCGGAGCCGCATGGCAACCCTGAGCGAGCAAGGCTTCGATATCTGCCTGCAAGCCGGCGCCACCACTTGGGTCGTGGCCGGAGAGACAGAGGACAACGGGGCGAGAGCTGTAGATATTCATGGTGCGCGAGCTTACCACCAAACATCTTTTTTCGAAGCCCGCCGCGCGACAGTCAAAAGATCGCAGCCTTCGGCAGCTCCTACAGGGTCTTCAGATCGACGCGAAAACCGTAGGAGCTGCCGAAGGCTGCGATCTTTTGATTTTGTGACCAAACCAAACGCTCTATCTCAATAATTTTCGCTGGAACTACCGTTCTAGAGCCTTTGTGTGAAAAATTTCGGTAGTGCTCATTAGCCATCAACGGCTATGCTAGAGTGGATCCAAACCAATAACAGGTATCACCGGTTTTACGTCTGCTCAAAAGGAATGGGGGGCTTCCTGACAGGACCGGACAGGCCATGCTGGGGCATAAATGCGCTATTTGCTGATGTTTGTGTTGTGTTTGCCCCTCTTGGCGAACGCCGTTGAGTTCAATGAACTCACCCGAAGCCTTCCCCTCGGGCGAACCCTGCAAGTGTTTGAAGACGCGGGTGGTCAGGCGACTGTCGCGGATATTCGTGCGCAGGCGGCAGCTGGCAACTTCAAGGCGCATGACAAGACCACCCTTAATGCCGGCTATTCGCGCTCGGTGTTCTGGCTCAAAATCGACCTGCATTACCGCCCTTCAAACCCGACTGCGCAACGGACCTGGCTGCTGGAGTTGGCTTACCCACCGCTTGATCACCTTGACTTGTATCTGCCTGACGCGAGCGGCAACTATCAATTGGCCAGGCAAACTGGCGACGCCTTGCCGTTCGCCAGTCGTGAAATACGCCAGAATAACTACCTGTTCACGTTGGATTTTACGCCTGACCAAGTGCAAACCCTGTACTTGCGCCTGCAAAGCCAGGGGTCGATCCAGGCGCCAGTTACGTTGTGGTCCAGCACGGCCTATCTCGAAGACCAACCGGTGCGCCTCTATGTGTTGGGGCTGATCTACGGTGTATTGCTGGGCATGCTGGTCTACAACCTGTTCATTTACCTCAGCGTGCGTGATACCAGCTATCTCTACTACATCTTCTACATCGCCTCGTTTGGCTTGTATCAGCTGTCGGTGAACGGCGCGGCCGTGCAGTATTTCTGGCCAGACAATCCCTGGTGGGCCAACGCTTCGACGCCTTTTTTCATCGGTTGTGCCGGATTGTTCGGTAGCCAGTTCGCCCGCAGCTTTCTGCAGACCGCCACCCTCAGCCGCTGGATGGACCGCTTGCTGCTGGCGTTGGTGGCATTCAGCGCGTTGGTGGTCGGGTTGTCCCTGATGACCAGCTATGCCTTGGCCTTGCGCCTGGCCACGACCCTGGCCCTGACCTTCACGGTGGTGATTTTTGCCGCGGGGATTTTCGCCTGGTTGCGCGGGTTGCGGGTTGCGCGCTATTTCATCATTGCCTGGTCGGCGTTTCTGCTCGGCGGCATCATCAATACATTGATGGTGCTCGGTTACCTGCCGAATGTGTTCCTGACCATGTACTCCAGCCAGATTGGCTCGGCCATCGAAGTGGCGCTGCTGTCCATGGCCCTGGCCGACCGTATCAACGCCATGCGCGAGCAGCAGGCGCAAACCCTGCTCGACGCCGGGCAAAAACTTGAGGCGCTCAACCAGCAGCTGGCACACAGCAACAAGCTCAAGGACGAATTCCTCGCCACCCTGACCCACGAATTGCGTACGCCCATGAACGGCGTGATCGGATCGCTGGAGCTGATGCAAACCGTCGAGATGGACCCTGAGCTGGAGCAATATCAGCAAACGGCCGCCGGATCGGCGCGGGACATGATGCGCATGGTCAATGGCATTCTCACCCTGACCGAACTGCAGGCGGGCAAGCTCAAGGCTTCTGCGACCACCTTCAGCTTGCGCAACGTGGTGGAGGCATTGCGTGCCCAGTTCTACGGCAATGCCGCGAGCAAGTCGCTGGACTTCAAGGTCGACGTGGCACCGGGTGTGCCGGATCGCTTGGACGGCGATAGCGCCAAGCTGGCGCAATGCCTGGAGTGCCTGCTGGATAACGCCATCAAGTTTACCCGGGTCGGCGGGCTGGCGTTGCGGGTCACCGGGAAACCAGTCAACCCAGAGCGACTGGCGTTGTCCTTTGCGGTGATCGACACCGGTATCGGCTTCACTGACCTTGGAGAGGCGACGATGTATCAGCGCTTCTTCCAGCTCGATGGTTCGATGACGCGCGAGTACGGCGGCCTGGGTGTCGGCCTGGCCATCTGCCGGCAACTGGTGGAATTGCTTGGCGGACGCCTGACGCACCGCTCCGAGCCCGGGCGCGGCAGCCGTTTCCAGCTTGATGTCGAATTTGACATTGCCACACCGCAGCGACCTGCCACACCGATCGCGACGCGGGAATCGCCGCGGCTGCGCCAGCCTCAGGATTGCAGCGTATTGCTGGTGGATGACAACAACGTCAACCAGTTGGTGATGCGCGGCATGTTGCTCAAGCTCGGGTTTCGCGTGCGCACCGCCGACAGCGGCCTGGCCGCGCTGGATTTTTTGCAGCGCGAAACCTTCGATGCGGTGCTGGTCGATTGTCAGTTGCAAGCGCTCGACGGTGTTTCCGTGTGCTGCCGGATCCGGGCATTGCCCGGTTACGCGCAAGTGCCGATATTCATGATCGCCCTGGGGACTGAGCTGGAGCGCTGCGAGAGCGGCGCGATGATTGACCATTTGAGCAAGCCGGTGAAATTTGAGGACTTGCAGGTCGCGCTTTATCGTCGCGTGCTCTGTTCCGAGCAGGGCGAAAGCGCCGACAGTTAGGCAGATATGACACTTTGATCGGCCAAGGGGCGGTGCTTAACTGAAGTCCCTTGGCTGAGCAAAGGAGCCCCGTCATGAACCTGCATCAGTTCGCCGAAACCCACGAAGTCACCAACCAGCCACCCTCGCTGGATGGCGCCAACCTGTATCGCATCGACCTGCCCCTGCAGGAGTGGGCGCGGCGTTTCGGGGCCGGTTGGGCCGAATCGCGGATCGATGCATACGGCGCGCTCGCCGGCGGACCGTTGATGGCGGCGGGTTTCCTGGCCAATCAGAACAAGCCGATTTTCAGCAGTCATGATCGCTATGGACATCGTATCGACCTGGTGGAGTTTCACCCGGCCTATCATGAATTGATGCGCGCAGCGATCGAGCATGGCCTGACCTCGTTGCCCTGGGCGCATCCGCAGTCCGGTGCGCATGTCGCCCGCGCCGCCATGACCTACCTGCATAGCCAGGCCGAAGCCGGCAGCGGTTGCCCGTTGACCATGACCTTCGCCAGCGTCCCGGCACTGCGCCTGCAACCGGACCTGGCGGATCAATGGCTGCCGAAGATCCTGTCCACGGAATATGACCCGCGCAATGTCGGCATGGCCCACAAGGCCGGCGTCACGATTGGCATGGCCATGACCGAGAAGCAGGGCGGCACCGATGTCCGCGCCAACACCACCAAGGCTTATCCGGTGGGCGCCAGCGGTCCCGGCCAGGCGTACGAACTGGTGGGGCACAAGTGGTTCTGTTCGGCGCCCATGTGCGATGCCTTCCTGACCCTGGCGCAGACGGACAAGGGGCTGACCTGTTTCCTGCTGCCGCGGCATCGTCCGGACGACACGCGCAATCAGTTCTACATCCAGCGCCTGAAAAACAAACTCGGCAACTGTTCCAACGCCTCCAGCGAAGTGGAGTTTCGCGGGGCCTTGGCGTGGATGGTCGGTGAGGAAGGGCGCGGCGTGCCGACGATCATCGAGATGGTCGCCATGACCCGTTTCGATTGCATGGTCGGCTCAAGTTCGTTGATGCGCCAGGCGCTGACCCAGGCCAGCCACCACTGCGCCCACCGCAAGGTTGGCGGCAAGTTGCTCAGCGAACAGCCCTTGATGCAGAACGTGCTGGCGGACCTGGCGCTGGAAAGCGAAGCCGCCCTGGCCTTGAGCCTGCGCATGGGGCGGGCGCTCGATCATCTGGACGACTCACAGGAAGCCAAGTTCGCCCGGCTGGTGACAGCGGTGGGCAAGTACTGGATCTGCAAGCGCGCGCCGGCCATGATCAATGAAGCCGCTGAATGCATGGGCGGGGCGGGGTACGTGGAAGACAGCATCTTGCCGCGCCTGTACCGCGAGGCTCCGGTGAACTCGACCTGGGAAGGCTCCGGCAACGTGCAATGCCTTGATGTGCTGCGCGCCTTGTCCAAGGAACCGGGCGTGCTCGATGCATTGTTCAGCGAATTGGGTGATGGTCATGGCGATAAACGCCTGGCCGCGCACATCGCCCAATTGCAGTCGGCCTTCAAGGATACCGACGATATTCAATACCGTGCCCGGCAGTTGACCGAAGACATCGCCCTTGGGTTACAGGCGAAGCTGTTGTTGGAGGCGGGGAATACGGCGGTGAGTGACGGGTTTATCGCTAGTCGCCTGAATGGCGGTGGGCGGGTTTATGGCGGGTTGCCGCGTGGGTTGAATGTGGAAGCGATTGTTGCTCGTTCGACTCCGCAAGGTTTCTGAACTGTGGGAGCGAGCCTGCTCGCGAAAGCGATCTGTCAGCCACATCGATATTGGATGTGCCATCGCCTTCGCGAGCAGGCTCGCTCCCACAGGGGATCTGCGGCGCTCCCTGCATTTGTGTCGCCACTGTTCCCGTGAAGCGACGATACAGGCAAGATGAAGGCCTGCAAGTCAGAACACAGGATGCTGATCGTGACCGAAGCTTTTATTGTCGTTCAAACCGCCGAGCAAGCTGTAGACCGGCTTGCGCTCTTGCACAATCGTGCAACCACCGCTCTGAGCCAGGCGCTCAAGCGTTATCTCAAGGATCGTGTCGAGCCGGACGCCGAACAGCGGGCAATGTTTCGTTATCCCGAACTGCGTCTGACCTACCACTGCCAGGGCGAAGTCCCGCAGACCACGCGGGCCTACGCCAAGGTCCAGTTGCCAGGCACCTACAGCGTCACCGTCACCCATCCCGCTGCCTTCCGTAAATACCTGCTGGAGCAACTCGTGCCGTTGATGCACGACTTCACCGTGACCGTGGAGGTCGGTGTCAGCCAGCAGAACATTCCTTATCCATACGTGGTCGAGCAGGGCGATGAGTTGGCCGGCTCCGGTGTCACCGCCGCCGTGCTGGCGCGGGTGTTCCCGAGCACCGACCTGTCGGCGGCGACCGACGGTATTGCCGACGGCTTGTACGATTGGGAAAACACCGATCCGCTGCCCTTGGCGCTGTTCGATGCCGCCCGAGTGGATTTTTCCCTGCGCCGTCTGGTGCATTACACCGGTAGCGACTGGCGGCATGTGCAGCCATGGATCCTGCTGACCAACTATCACCGTTACGTCGACCAGTTCATCGTCCATGGCCTGGAGCAACTGCGCAAAGATCCGCGCTTCGTGCGCATGGTGCTGCCGGGTAATGTGATCATCGAAAAGAGCATGGATCACGGTGAAGCCTCGGCGATTGCCGCAGGTGTGGTCTGGCATCGCTACCAGATGCCGGCCTACCACCTGATTGCTACTGATGGCCACGGCGTGACCCTGGTCAATATCGGCGTCGGCCCGTCCAACGCCAAGAACATCACCGACCACCTGGCGGTACTGCGTCCGCATTGCTGGCTGATGATCGGCCACTGCGGTGGGTTGCGTCAGTCCCAGACCATTGGCGACTACGTGCTCGCCCACGCCTATATGCGCCGTGACGGCATTCTCGACCGGGTCGTGCCGCCAAATATTCCGATTCCGGCCTTGGCCGAAGTGCAGCTCGCACTGCAACAGGCGGCGGCCAACATCACCGGCGAGAAGGGCGACGAGCTGAAAAAGCGCCTGCGTACCGGCACCGTACTGACTTACGACGACCGTAACTGGGAGCTGCGCTGGGCTCAGGAGCGGCCGTTGATCAACTTGTCCCGCGCCGTGGCAGTGGACATGGAAAGCGGTACGATCGCGGCCCAGGGTTATCGCTTGCGGGTGCCTTACGGCACGTTGCTTTGTGTGTCGGACAAGCCCCTGCACAGCGAAATCAAGTTGCCTGGCTCAGCCAACGCCTTTTATGAGCGCGCGGTCAGCCAGCACTTGAAAATCGGTATCGAAGCCGTGGACTTGTTGCGCACAGAGCTCAACTCGTTGCACTCGCGCAAACTGCGCAGCTTCGACGAGCCGCCGTTCCGCTGATTTGGCGATGGTCATTTAACGGTCGGGCTACTAGCATTAGCAGCCCTGACCGTTAGATGTTCCTTCACCATGTCCCGTGTGCAACGTCCTGTTTCCCGCCGCCCTGGCGCAAAGCCATCCCCAGCAGCCCCGCGCCGTGTCGCCAAGGCGCCTCCCGCTGCGCCCAGGCTGATCCTGTTCAACAAACCCTTCGATGTGCTGACGCAATTCAGTGACGCAGAAGGGCGCGCGACCCTCAAGGACTACATCGATGTCCCGGGGATCTACCCCGCAGGACGGCTGGACCGCGACAGCGAAGGTCTACTGCTGCTGACCAACGACGGCCAGCTCCAGGCACGCATCGCCGACCCGAAACACAAACTGGCCAAGACCTACTGGGTGCAGGTTGAAGGCGAGCCGAGTGCCGAACAGTTGCAGCGCTTGCGTGACGGTGTCGAATTGAACGATGGCATGACCTTGCCTGCGCAGGCGCGGCAACTGGATGAGCCGCCGTTGTGGCCGCGTAACCCGCCGGTACGCTTTCGTAAAAGTGTGCCGACCAGTTGGCTGGAACTGGTGATTCGCGAGGGTCGCAATCGGCAGGTGCGGCGGATGACGGCGGCGGTCGGGTTGCCGACGTTGCGGTTGGTGCGTGTCAGGATCGGCGACTGGACGATCGAAGGGCTCGATCAGGGCCAGTGGAAGGAAGTGCCAGCGCGCTTATAAAGTGCCGGATTCGATCAGGCCAATGACCACGCTCTTGATCACAAATGCAGCAACGCCAAGGCCCAGCACGAAAAACAGAATAAACGAGCCAAACCGTCCGGCCTTGGACTTCTTCGCCAGATCCCAGACGATGAAACCCATGAAAATGATCAGGATGCTGACCAGGCCGGTCATCATCCACTCTTCGAAAACTGCAGGATCCATTGAACATCTCCGCGCGGGCGAGGCTAAAAGGGCGCGGCGAGTATACGCCAATGGATGTTGGCAATGAGTTGACCTGCGGCAGCGTGTCGCAGCTATTCGTCGCCCGACCTGCTCTCGTAGGAGCTGCCGAAGGCTGCGATCTTTTGATTTTGCTTTTAATAAACAAGATCAAAAGATCGCAGCCTTCGGCAGCTCCTACAGAAGCAGTTCAGCTGCGCAGATGAGTGAGCGGTAACTCAGTGCTGTTTAAAACCTGATTGAGCACAAAACTCGAGCGCACACTGGTCACCCCTTCAATCCGCGTCAAATGCCCCAGCAGCAATTTCTGGTAATGGTCCATGTCCGGCACCACGACCTTGAGTTGATAATCGGCATCCATCCCGGTCACCAGGCTGCACTCCAGCACCTGCGGCAAGGTGCGAATGGCGGCCTCGAAGTTTTCGAATCGTTCCGGCGTGTGCCGATCCATGCCGATGAGCACATACGCCGTCAGGCTCAGGCCAAGCATCTTACGGTCGAGCAGGGCGACCTGGCGGGTAATGTAGCCGTCGTCTTCCAGTTGCTTGACCCGCCGCGAGCAGGGGGAGGGCGACAGGCCAATGCGTTCGGCCAACTCCTGATTGGAGATGCGCGCATCGCGCTGCAATTCAGCCAAAATGCTCAGGTCATATCGGTCAAGTTTGCTCATCGAACGGTCCCTTGTCATAACTATTGCGACAGATTATCTATCCAGGGTTAAAAATTGCGCAAGTGATGTTTATTTGAGCAATATTCGCAATCCTCTGCCGGTGCTCCGGGCCTATTCTTATCACCAGAATCACTGCTCGGACAAACAGTCCAATGCGGCCCGCCGAATCAGGCCCGCCGCGGTCGCCACCCCCACAGGGGATGTGCTGGCCCCCGAGCTGCACACTGTCCAGAAGACGGCGTGAGGTGAGCCGACGTCAAAAGCGTCGAGCACGGACGAAGTTCTCAAGGGGAGGCCGACGGGTCTCCCCTTTTTCTTGCCTGTCATTTGGCACCCGCCCTCAATAAATAAGTTCCGCGACTGATAACCTGTTGCAGAACCGGCCTGTGCATTTCCAGTCTTACCTACAGGCCCTGACCCGTATAGAGGAAAAGCATGAGATTGCGCATCTGGCGGTTGGCCGGTGTTGGGCTGTTGTGTGTCAGTGTCACCGCGCAATCGCTGGCCGACCAGCCGCAAAACCGCGGTCCGGATGGCGGACAACACGAGGGCGGTGGCCATCAGGGCCATGCTGGCAACAACCCGCCGCGTCCGCAAAATGGCCAGCAACCGAATCAGCACAACGGCCAGAACCAAAATCAAGACAACGGCCAATGGCAGACCCGTCCAGCGCCGGACTACAACAGCCGGGTGCGTTCGCCGCCACCACCGCCGCAACTGCCGGCCAATGACCTGCCCATCCAGCCACGACCCGACACCGTGCAACAGACCCAACAGCCTCGGCGTGGTTACTATCAGGACGAGCCGCGGCGCAACGATCCCAACCCGCACTGGAATGGCTATATCGGCGCACCTTCCAACGACAGCAACCAGTGGCAGGGCCGTCCCAGTGGCCACGGCAACGGTTGGGGCCCCGGCCCGCAGTATCGTCCGGGGCACGTGATCGACCGCTTCCCGGATCGCGACTACCGTGTGCCCTATGGGGGCCGGGATTACTACTACTCCGGCGGCTACTGGTATCGCCCGCAAGGCCCGCGCTATGTGGTGGTTCAGCCGCCGCGCGGGATTCGCGTCCAGTACCTGCCTGATTATGCCCGTGAGGTCTGGATCGATGGCTCATTGCTGTTCCTGGTAGCCGGCGCCTACTACGCCTATCAGGAAAACACTCAGGACTACAGGGTGGTCGAGCCGCCTGGCCAGCCGTTGGCCACCGGCAATGGTTACGACGTGGAGGCTTATCCGGCCAACGGCCAGTCACCGGAGCAGATCAACCAGGATGGATACGATTGCTATCGCTGGGCGGTCGAGCAGAGTGGTTTTGATCCGAGGGTCGACACCTGGCAACCGGACCCGGCGGTGGTGCAGGCCTACCGCCAGGCCCAGGGTGGTTGCCTGGATGGTCGCGGTTATCGGGTGACGTTCTGAGCACCGGCCTTGACGACTTCCTGCGGATCGGCGTGCACCAGCACTTCGGCCCGCGGGTAGGCGGCGTGAATGGCGTCGGCGGCCTGGTCGCTGATGCCATGGGCGACTGACAGGGTCAGTTCCCCCGGCAACTCCAAGTGCAGCTGCACAAACCACTGGTTGCCGGAAATCCGCGTGCGCAAATCATGGGCGCCCAGTACCCCCGGTACTCCGCAGGCCAGCTCCAGCATGTGCTGGCTGACATCCGGCGGCAGCTCCTCATCCATCAAGACCGCAAAGCTTTCCCGAGCGATCGTCACCGCGCTCCAGAAGATGTAGGCGGCAATGCCCAGGCCGAACCACGGGTCGACCTGATGCCAGCCAAACCCGGCCAGCACCAGCGCCACCAGGATGCTGCCATTGAGCAGCAGGTCCGAACGGTAATGCAGGGAGTCGGCGCGCACCGCGTTGGAGCCGGTGGCCTTGACCACGCGATGCTGCACCATCAGCAGCGCCAGGGTCAGGCCCAGCGAGAACACGATCACCCCGATGCTGATCCACGGTGCACCCACCGGTTCCGGATGCTTGAGCCGATCCCATGCCTGTAGCGCAATCAACACCGCACTGCCGCCGATAAACAGCGCCTGGGCCATGCCGGCCAGTGACTCGGCCTTACCATGCCCGTAGCGATGGTCGTCGTCGGCCGGGCGCAAGGCGTAGTGCACGGCCAGCAGGTTGAGCAGCGAAGTCACGCCGTCAAGCGCCGAGTCGGTCAACCCGGCGAGCATGCTCACCGAGCCGCTCAGCCACCAGGCGATGGCTTTGGCGACGATCAGTGTGCAAGCCACCGCCACCGAGGCACGGGTCGCCAGCCGCAGCAGGCGGGCGTGTTCGACGCTTGAGATCATGGGTGCGGATTTTCCTTGTCGTGCCTCGATTACGCGGCGGGTTGCAGGCCGAACATGGCCAGTTGCTGGGCGCTGCCCTTGTGCTGGATAAGGCGTGGATCGTCCAGCGGCAAGCTGCGGCCCGTTTCACGCTCCAGGATAGTCTGCAACTTGAGGTTATCGACCTTGCCGTCGGCACCGATGGCTTCCTTGAGTTTTTCCGGCGCCACCTGTGCGGTTTCGCCCGGTGCGTAGTAAATCGCGCCGGTGGCGAAATCCACGGCGAACGCGATCAGGCCGGGGATGATATAGAACAGCAGGCCCACGGCATCGAGCACGGCAATGGCCGGGTCGATCTTGCCGTCGATCTGGCCACGGCGGTCGGGGTAGAAAATCGAACCGCATGCGGTGATTTGAGTCAGCAGGGTCGCGACCAAAACACCGCCGATCAGGCGAAAGGGAGCACGCATATGAAATCTCCTTGGGTCATCTCAAAACGAAGCGTCGTCGATACGAATTAAGACCGCAACGAACACCGGGCAGTTCGCCGTTATACTCGCGCCTCTGTTTGGGAGCCAGCATGATTTCTTTGCCGATTGATGAAGTTTTACCCGCCTTGCGTGAAGCCCTGGCGACACGTCACGAAGCCGTGCTCGAAGCACCGCCTGGCGCCGGTAAGACCACCCGCGTGCCCTTGGCCTTGCTTGATGAGCCGTGGCTGGCCGGGCAGACCATCCTGATGCTCGAACCGCGCCGCCTGGCCGCGCGGGCGGCAGCGGAGCGCCTGGCCAGTGAGCTGGGCGAGAAGGTCGGCGAAACCGTGGGTTATCGCATTCGGCTCGACAGCAAGGTCGGCCCCAACACCCGAATCGAAGTGGTTACCGAGGGCATCCTTACCCGGCGTTTGCAGGACGATCCGGCGCTCGAGGGCGTGGGCCTGTTGATCTTCGACGAGTTCCACGAACGAAGTCTCGACGCCGACCTGGCGCTGGCCTTGAGCCTCAATGGCCGGGAACTGTTCCGTGACGATCAGCCACTGAAAATCCTCTTGATGTCGGCCACCCTGGAAGGCGAACGGCTGGCCGGATTGCTCGACGACGCGCCGATCCTGCGCAGCGAAGGGCGCATGTACCCGGTGGCAATGCGCTGGGGCCGGCCATTCCAGGCAGGCGAATTCATCGAGCCACGGCTGGTGCAGACCATTCTCGAAGCCTTGAGCGACGAAACCGGCAGCGTGCTGGTGTTCCTGCCGGGGCAGGCCGAGATCCGTCGCGTGCATCAACAACTGGCCGATGCGCTGGGCGATAACACGCAAATCCTGCTCTGCCCATTACACGGTGAACTGGACCTCGCCGCGCAACGGGCGGCGATTGATCCGGCGCCGCCGGGTCAACGCAAAGTGGTGCTGGCCACCAACATCGCCGAGACCAGCCTGACCATCAATGGCGTGCGGGTGGTGATCGACGCCGGGTTGGCGCGGGTGCCGCGCTTCGATCCCGGCAGCGGCATGACCCGTCTCGATACACAACGGATTTCCAAAGCCAGTGCTACCCAGCGTGCGGGCCGGGCAGGGCGACTGGAACCGGGTGTGTGCTATCGCTTGTGGTCGCAGGATCAGCACGAACAATTGGCGGCTTATGGCACTGCGGAAATTCTTTCGGCGGATCTCGCCGGGTTGGCGCTGCAGCTGGGGCGTTGGGGCGTGACACCGGGCCAGTTGGTTTGGCTTGATGTACCCCCGGCAGCCGCTTATGCACAAGCTCAGGACTTGCTGGTTCGTCTGGGCGCGCTGGAGGGCGAAGCACTGACACGCCATGGTCAGGCCATGGCCGAGCTGCCAGCGCATCCTCGTATCGCGCACCTGTTGTTACGTGGACAGGCGCTCGGCTTGGCGGACATGGCTTGCGATGTCGCGGCCTTGCTCGGCGAGCGCGATATCCTGCGTGGCGCCGGTGCCGACTTGCACAGCCGATTGGCGCTGTTGTCCGGCGAAGCGCGCGGCGCTCGTGGCGCCCAGGGTGGCGTGCAACGGGCCCGGCAACTGGCGCGGCAATATCGCGGTTATCTGCGCGCCAAGGCGTCGGAGCCGGTCGCCGATCCAGATCATCCACGCTGGCTCGGTGCGCTGCTGGCCTTGGCCTATCCCGACCGCGTCGCCCAACAGCGCCGTGCCGGCGGTGCCGAGTATCGCCTGGCCAACGGTCGCGCCGCGCTGTTCGCCGAGGCCGACAGCCTGATGAAGCAGCCGTGGCTGGTGATCGCCGATCTCGGCAGCCGTCAGGGCCAGCGTGAGGAGCGGATTTATCTGGCGGCGGATTTCGATCCGGCGTTGTTCGACTCGGTACTGGCCGAACAGGTGCGATGCGTCGATCAGCTGGATTGGGATGAGCGCGAAGGTGTGCTGCGGGCCGAGCGCCAACGCAAGGTGGGCGAGCTCATCCTCAGCCGCGAACCGCTAACCGGTCTCGATGAAGCCGCCCGCAGCCAGGCGCTGGTCAACCTGGTGCGACGCAAAGGCCTGGAGCTGCTGCCGTGGACTCCGGAGTTGCGCCAGTGGCAGGCACGGGTGGCGTTATTGCGCCAGCTGGACCTGGGTGGAAAGGGCGAAAGCGATTGGCCAGATGTCAGCGATGCTGCGCTGCTGAACACCCTTGAGCATTGGCTGATGCCGTATCTGGGCAAAGTCTCGCGCCTCAGTCATTTCGCCAATCTCGACCTCTCGAGCATCGTTCACAACCTGTTGCCATGGCCGCTGCCACAACGCTTGGACGAGTTGGCGCCGCACCACCTGAGCGTGCCATCGGGTTCATCGATTCGTCTGGATTACAGCGAGCAGCCGCCGATTCTGGCCGTGCGCTTGCAGGAGCTGTTCGGCCTGGCCGAAACCCCACGCATCGCCGGTGGCCGGCAGGTGGTCAAGCTGCATTTGCTGTCCCCGGCGCGAAGGCCCGTGCAGGTGACCCAGGACCTGGCGAACTTCTGGCGCAGCACTTACGCCGAGGTGAAAAAAGACCTCAAGGGACGCTACCCGAAACATTACTGGCCGGACGACCCGCTGGTGGCCGAAGCCACGGCACGGATCAAGCCGCGCAAGCCATGACGCCGCGATCTACGGCGCGGCGGGCAGCAGGAACCGTGCAATCACCGGCAGATGATCGGAGATGCGCAGGGTATCGTCTTGCCGCACCGTCGCCTCGACCCGTTTGATTCGCGGGCTGTAGAACAGATAGTCGACGGTCCGGTCCGGGCCGTTCAAGCCGGTATCGTTGGGGTAATGGGTCAGCCAGCGCGCGCGGTCGATGCCACTGGATTCGTTGTTGGTGGGAATCATCGGGTACTTGTCCCACAACAGATGCAGGGCGCTGTCGGCGGAGTAGGGGGTGCGCTGTTCGCTGGGCAGGCGCTGGTATTGCCCCAGCGGCAGCAGGTTGAAGTCGCCACCGATCAGCCAGGGCGTGCCGCGGCTTTCGAACTTATCGAGAACCTTGGCCACGGCCGCGATCTGTGCCTGCAGCGTCTCGTCAGGTTGGGTCGCTCGCTCCAGATGGGTATTGAGGACGGCGAGCTGGCCGCCGTCGCTCAATGGCAGGTACGTCACCAGCAAGGCGTTTTTCGGCTGGAACTGGCGACTGATCGGGTTGGCCGATGCGATGGGCAATTGCAGGCGTTCGGCGTGCTCGATCCGATAGCGACTCAGGGTCGCCAGTTGCCGGCCGACGCTGCCGAAAATGTGCGGGTTGGGCACGAAGTCAGCCTTCCAGTCGAAGGCATGGGCGCTGCACGGATACAGGTCGGCGAGCCGCTCCTGCAGCAGTTTGAGCTGGTTCTGGTAATCGCTGGCCTTGGCGCCGTCATCGAGTTCCTGCAGCAGCACGACATCCGGCTGCTCGTCGCGGATCACTCGCGCCACTTCGTCGAGGCTGAAGGCCATGTCTTCCGGTGTTGGGGAATCGTCGTTGCCGGCGGCCAGGTCATTCCAGAAGACATAGCGCTTGCCCGCCAGGTACTGGACGTTCCAGGTCATGACCTTCAGTGCCTGGCCGGGTGCCAGCCCTGGCGCTTGAGTACTGCACGCGACCGGCGCTATTTCCCTGGCTTCGGGGCGCCAGGTCAGGCTGTACGTCATTACGCAGACTACGCCGATGACGATCAACAGTCCCAGCAAGGTGTAGCGCAGTAGTCGGGTCATGGCTCGGCTTATCGCGTTACGGAAGTTGCCTGCGAGCATACCCGACTGACGAGCGGTCGCCCACGGTCAACGTGGTCCATCGATTTTTTCCGGTACTTCGCTGATCAGCATGAACAGGCGGAACAGCACCACGCTGGTGAACAGTTGCAAGAAACTGTGGGCACTGTCGATCAGCATTGAGATAGCCGGGTTTTGCGGCTCAGGGTACGCCGCCAACGTTGCACCCTTGAGCAACCACAACGGCCCCATTACACACAGGATGCACACCAGGATGCGCATGAAGTGGCCACGGGTCAGGCGCAGGCTTTCCTTCATGGCCTGCAATGGCGCCAAGCCACGCAGCACCAGCAGGTACTCGCCGAAAGCCAGGGTCACCATCAGCCAGATGCCCGGCAGGAAGTACAGCGACAAGCCCAGCAGGATCAGCAATGTGTTCAGGGCGGTCAGCAAGGCGAAACGCGGCCACAGATAGGCGGACCTCGACAGCAGCTCGCGGTTACTGGGCGATTCGCCTCGGCTGCGGGCATCGAGGAACAGGATCAGGGCGGCGGTGTACAACGGATAGACCAGCAAGCCGACGATCACACTGATACCGGGGAAACTGTCCGGCTCGGTGGAATGGTCGACCACTTGTTGCAACAGGGCCTCGATGATCACCAGTGGCAGGCACAGCTGCACGATCTGGCCCAGATTGCGTTTGAAGAAATACAAGGAGTCACGCAGTACATCGAACGGATTCATCGGTTGGTATCGCTGGTTGAAAGCAGTGGCCCACTTTAACCGATGATGCGCGGGAGGGCGCAAACGTAAACGTTCGGTAAAGCTCATTGAAACAACTTGTTTCAGCCTCCATTAAGGTCGAGCGCCTTATCCTCTATGGGCAAAGGCAACGATTTTCCCGGCAATCTACGAGGTCGCCATGAACAGCGAAGAACAAACCCTGATCGATGGACTGTTTTCCCGGCTGCAACAGGCCGAGACGGACTCAGCCCCGCGCGACGCCCAAGCCGAGGCGCGGATCAAGGAACACCTGGCGCGCCAACCGGCGGCCGGTTATTTCATGACCCAAGCGATTCTGGTGCAGGAGGCGGCGATCAAGAGCCTCGACGGGCAGAACCAGAAGTTGAATGCGCAAATCCAGCAATTGCAGGCCGAACTGCAGCAAGCCAAGGCGCAAACGCCGGCCCCTGCGTCGAGCGGCGGCTTTTTGTCGAGCATTTTTGGTGGTAGTTCGCAGCCTGCGCCAACGCAAAGTGCGCCGGTGTCTGGCGGTGGTGGCTGGCGCGAGCCGGCGCGGCCTTCGTTCAACACGCCGCCGCAACAGAGCTTCGGTGCTTCTCCACAGCAGGGCTATGCACCCCAGCAACAGGCCCCCGCAGCGGGTAGCGGCTTTCTCGGTGGGGCGCTGAAGACCGCGGCCGGTGTGGCGGGTGGCGTGATGCTTGCACAAGGCATCAGCAGTCTGTTCCACCACAACCAGGCACCCCAGGAAATCGTCGAAGTCATCAAGGAAGAACCGGCCCAGGTCAACGACCAGGGCAACAATGGCTGGGGCGATGACCAGCGCATGGCCGGCAATGAGCCCTATGCCAACGACCAGGGCGGTTTTGCCGATGCCGACTACAACGATGACAGCTCATCGTTCTTTGGCGGCGACGACGACTCCTTCGTCTGATGCACCATTCGTCCGGGGCGCTGCGGCGCTTCGGGCCGATTATTCGCGAAAATCTGCTTTTGGCTGGCATACTGGGCGACTTTTCGGGCCTGGTGCCTGATCCTGCCTGCGCTTTATCGAGGTGCCCGGTGAAAAAAATCGCAGTGTTCGCCGATGTTCAGAACCTCTACTACACCGTACGCCAGGCTTATGGCTGCCACTTCAACTATGCCGCGTTGTGGGCTGATATCAGCAAGCAAGGCGAGATTGTCGAGGCCTACGCCTACGCGATCGATCGTGGCGACAGCAAACAGCAGCAGTTCCAGCAGATCCTTCGCAACCTCGGTTTCACCGTGAAGCTCAAGCCCTATATCCAGCGCAGCGACGGCTCGGCGAAGGGCGACTGGGACGTGGGCATCACCCTCGACATCATGGACGCGGCCGACCATGTCGATGAAGTGGTGCTGGCCTCTGGCGACGGTGATTTCGACATGCTGCTGGAACGCATCATCAGCAAGCACGGCGTGCAAGCGGTGGCCTACGGCGTGCCGGGCCTGACGGCCAACTCGCTGATCCGCGCCGCCAGCCGCTACGTGCCGATCGAAGGCGCGTTGCTGCTCAAGAATTGATTTTTACGGAGTTCAAACAGGTTTGGAACGCATAGCAGTCATCGACTTTGAAACCACCGGGATCTCTCCGAGCAGCAGTTGCCGGGCCACGGAAATTGCCGTGGTGATCCTTGAACAAGGGCGCATCGTCGAGCGTTACCAGAGCCTGATGAACGCCGGCGTGCGCGTCCCGGGCTTCATCGAGCAACTGACCGGCATCAGCAACGCCATGCTGCGCACCGCGCCTTCGGCCGAGCAGGTGATGAACGAGGTCAACGAGTTTGTCGGCACCACGCCATTGCTGGCCCATAACGCCGCGTTCGACCAGAAGTTCTGGGACTTCGAACTGGGGCGGATCAAACGCACGCGCCTGCAGAACTTTGCCTGCTCACTGTTGCTGGCCCGACGCCTGATGCCTGCGGCACCTAACCACAAGCTCGGCACCCTCACCACCTTCGCCAACCTGCCCCACACCGGCAAGGCTCACCGGGCTATGGCCGATGCCGAAATGGCGGCTAACCTGACGGTGCACCTGGCCGGAGAACTGCGGCACAGGCATGGCCTGAGCGAGCTGTCCCATGATCTGTTGTGCAAATTGCAGAAAGTGCCGGCGGCGAAGGTCAATGAACACCTGAAGCGGCATCGTGGGTTCTGACCGCGACAGGATTCCCCTGTGGGAGCGAGCCTGCTCGCGAAATCAATTGATCATTCAACATTGATGTCGACTGACACTCCGCTTTCGCGAGCAGGCTCGCTCCCACAGTGGATCACCTACAACAATTAAATGCCCTTGCCATTCCCTTCCAACTGCCCCAACGGCACCCGCTTCTCTATCGCACTCGACAACACGATCGACGTCTTGCTGAAGCCAAACGTGGCAATCCGGTTGATCAACTCTTCCAGCTCAGGCATCGACCCCACCGCCGCTTGCATGATCACGCAAGGATCACCAGTCACGCGGTGGCATTCAGTCAGTTGCGGGATCTTGATCAGGTCGTCGTAGGCTTTCTGGTTGCCGTGCTGGTTCAGGCGCAGTTCAATCACACACTGGATCGGCAAGCCGAGCTTGGCCATGTCGACTTTCGCCTGGTAACCGGTAATCACGCCGCTGGCTTCGAGTTTGGCCACGCGTTCGGCCACGGCCGGGGCGGAAAGGTTGACCTTGCGCGCGAGGTCGGCGTAGGACGCGCGTCCGTTTTTCAGCAGGGCGCTGAGCAGCATGCGGTCGTACTTATCCATCGAGGCAGCTCCTGAAAATGACCGACTTTCGAAAGCACGGTTTATAGCGCTGAACTCCGTGTTTTGAAAAGTGTACCGGCGGTTTAAACAGGTTTTGTAACTTATTTTCCAGCGTTAGCCTTTCTAGAATAGCCGTTCACCTGTTCTGCCTGTGAGCTGCCCATCATGTCCGGCCTACGTCGCTTCCCCTTACCGTTGATCGCTGCCTTTTTCGCGCTGTACGTGATTTGGGGCTCGACCTACCTGGTGATCCGCATCGGTGTGGAGTACTGGCCGCCCTTGCTGCTCGCCGGCATTCGTTTCGTGATCGCTGGAAGCCTGATGTACGCCTACCTGCGCTGGCGCGGGGCGCCAGCGCCGACCTGGGCACAATGGAAAGCTGCGGGGATCATCGGCGTATTGTTGCTGGCGTGCGGCAACGGTGCGGTCAGCGTGGCCGAGCACACGGGCGTGGCTTCCGGCGTGGCCGCGCTGGCGGTGGCGACGGTGCCGCTGTTTACCTTGCTCTGTGGCTATTTCTGGGGCGCGCGTAATACCCGTCTTGAATGGGCGGGTGTTGCACTCGGGATGATTGGCATCGTCATGCTTAATCTCGGCTCCAACCTGCAATCGAGTCCTTTGGGAGCGGCATTACTGATCTTTGCCGCGGCAACCTGCGCATTCGGCTCAGTGTGGAGCAAACACTTGCCGTTGCCTCAAGGCGCAATGGCCAGTGCCGTGGAAATGCTGGTGGGTGGCGTGGTATTGCTGATCGGCAGTGCGGTAAGCGGCGAGCACCTGGAGCAGGTCCCGCCCATCGAGGGTTGGGCAGCGCTGGCGTACTTGACCGTGTTCGGCTCGATCATTGCCTTCAACGCCTACATGTATCTGCTCAAGCATGTGCGTCCGGCGGCGGCCACCAGTTATGCCTACGTCAACCCGGCGGTGGCCGTGTTGCTGGGGATCGTGTTTGTCGGAGAAACCATTGGCATCGAAGAAGCATTGGCCATGTTGGTGATCATCAGTGCCGTGGTGCTGATTGGCCTGCCGCAGTGGCGTCGCACACCGGAACGGCCAGTGGTGAAGTTGGAGCCGACGGCGGTGCCGACAGAATCCCGCGTGAATTAGGGTAAACTGCGCGCCATTGCAAACATGTTTCGCGTAATCGCGCTGATTTTTCCTACGGTACTCCAATGACTTTCGCCACCCTTGGCCTGATCGAACCCTTGCTGCGCTCCCTTGAGACGCTCGGCTACCAGACTCCGACGCCGGTTCAGGCGCAAGCCATTCCGGCGGTACTGGCCGGTCGCGACCTGATGGCCGCCGCCCAGACCGGCACCGGCAAGACCGCTGGTTTCGCGCTGCCACTGCTGCAGTTGCTGGCCATGGAAGGTCCGAAAGTCACCGCCAACTCGGTGCGTGCGCTGATTCTGGTGCCGACCCGAGAGCTGGCCGAGCAGGTTCACGAAGCGGTTCGCCAATACGCCGAGAACCTGCCGTTGCGCACCTACGCGGTGTACGGTGGCGTCAGTATCAACCCGCAAATGATGAAGCTGCGCAGCGGCGTCGACTTGTTGGTGGCGACCCCGGGCCGTTTGCTCGACCTGTTCCGCCAGAACGCACTGAAGTTCAATCAGTTGCAAACCCTGGTGCTGGACGAGGCCGATCGCATGCTCGACCTGGGTTTCTCCGAGGAACTGGCGAATATCTATCGGGCACTGCCCAAGAAGCGCCAGACGTTGCTGTTCTCCGCCACGTTCTCCGACGACATTCGCCTGCTGGCCGGGCAAATGCTCAATGACCCGCTGAGTATCGAAGTCAGCCCGCGCAACGTTGCCGCCAATACGGTCAAGCAATGGATCGTGACGGTGGACAAGAAGCGCAAGCCGGAGCTGTTTGTGCACTTGATGCGCAAGGGCAAGTGGAAGCAGGTGCTGGTGTTCGCCAAGACCCGCAACGGCGTGGACGCGCTGGTGGAAAAACTCCAGGGCCTGGGCATCAACGCCGATGGCATCCACGGCGACAAGCCGCAGGCGACTCGTCAGCGCGCGCTGGACCGCTTCAAGCTCAGTGAAGTGCAGATCCTGGTCGCCACCGATGTCGCGGCCCGCGGCCTGGATATCGAAGACCTGCCGTTGGTGGTCAACTTCGATTTGCCGATCGTGGCCGAGGATTACATCCACCGCATCGGTCGCACCGGGCGTGCCGGCTCCACGGGCGAGGCGATTTCCCTGGTGTGCGCCGATGAAGTGAATCTGCTGTCGGCCATCGAGATGTTGACCCGCCAGACACTCAAGCGTCAGAACGAACCGGACTTCGAGCCAGAGCATCGTGTGCCGGACACCGACGCCAGTGGTCAGGTAATCAAGAAGCCGAAGAAACCGAAGAAGCCAAAAACGTCGGGTGGTGGCGGTAAGCGCAATCTCGGCAAGTGGGTCGATAGCGGGGAGGCTGCGCCAGCGGAGCCTTCGATCAAGCCTGTGCGCAAAGTGCCGGTGTTCAACACTGGGCCGCGTAAGCGTAAGCCTTGATTAGCGGCGGCGTCTGTTAGGCCGCCTTCGTCGGAGCGCCGCCCGGAGCTAGCTCGCTCCCACATTGATCTTCTGTGAACACTGTATTTGTGTACGACACAGACCCATTGTGGGAGCGAGCCTGCTCGCGAAGGGCGCGCCCTGGTCTTCAGCCCTTGCGCTGCAACCACTCCACCATCCCCAATCCCGCCGCACGCCCACTGGCGAAACACGCCGTCAGCAGATAGCCGCCCGTTGGCGCTTCCCAATCGAGCATTTCCCCCGCGCAGAAAACCCCAGGCATTTGCTTGAGCATCAATCGTTCATCCATCGACTCGAACTTCACACCGCCCGCGCTGCTGATGGCTTCGTCCAATGGTCGGGTCTTCACCAGGGTTAGGGGCAACGCCTTGATCGTTTTGGCCAGCAATGCCATGTCGGTAAAGGTTTCGGCAGATGTCAGCTCCCGCAACAACGCCGCTTTCACCCCATCGATGCCCAACTGACTGTGCAAATGTTTAGCCATCGAGCGTGAGCCGCGCGACTTGCTCAGTGCAGCCTGGATTTTATCCACAGGCCGGCCTGGCAGCAGGTCCAGGTGAATGGTTGCCGAGCCGTGCTGGTTGATCGCTTCACGGATCGCTGCCGACAGGGCGTAGATCAGGCTCCCTTCAATCCCGGTCGCAGTGATCACACATTCACCCAGCCTTGGTGCGTCATCATTGAGGCCGATCGCAATGTTTTTCAGCGGCGCACCAGCGAATTTGCTGACCATCAAATCACTCCAGGCCTGCACCTCGAAGCCGCAATTACTTGGCTGCAGCGGCGCGAGTCCTACAGCCTTTTGCTCCAGTGGCAGCATCCACCCGCCGTCCGAACCCAGGCGCGACCAACTGCCGCCACCCAGGGCGAGCAAGGTGGCATCGGCTTGAACGGTTTTTTCGCCATCGGGACAGTCGATGCGCAAACCGCCGCGATCATCCCAGCCGAGCCAGCGGTGGCGGGTGTGGATAACTACGCCGCTGTCGCGCAGGCGTTTGAGCCAGGCACGCAACAGCGGCGCGGCTTTCATGTCGGTGGGGAATACGCGGCCGGAGCTGCCGACGAAGGTGTCGATGCCCAGCCCGTGAATCCACTGGCACAGCGCATCGGCACCGAAGGCGCGCAGCAGCGGCGCAATCTGTGGGGCGCGTTCGGCATAGCGCGAGAGGAAGGCCGGGTAGGCTTCGGAGTGGGTGATGTTCATGCCGCCGACGCCGGCCAGAAGGAATTTTCGCCCCACCGAAGGCATGCCGTCGTACAGGTCGACCTTGATCCCGGCCTGGCTCAACACTTCAGCCGCCATCAGGCCGGCGGGGCCGCCGCCGATGATGGCGACATGGGAAGGGGAGGCGGTCGGGGATTGAGTCATGGGGTGCACTGCGGTTTTGGCCGATAAGCCGGGCATTCTAACAGCCCAGTCCCCGGTGGGAGGGGGGGGGGGGGGGGGGGGGGGGGGGGGGGGGGGGGGGGGGGGGGGGGGGGGGGGGGGGGGGGGG